>CAYRVR010000028.1:2510-14698 GCA_964427835.1 uncultured Sulfurimonas sp.
TTGCGTAATTATACTTAATCTTACTGTGTACCTCTTTAAAAACTTCCATTTGTTTCACGTGAAACATAAATTTACTTAACGTTATTTAATAAATTTAGATACAATGATTTTAGATTAAATTATTTGGATTACTTATGGAAAAAGAGGAAGTATTAGAACATTTGCGTTCAGCAAAAGCTGCCCATATTGAATGGGTGCAAAAAGCAAAGTTACTTATTAACGGCATAGATATAGAAGAAGATGCTATTCCTATAGATGCCACAGAGTGTAAATTTGGTAAATGGTTTTATAAGGATGGACAAATACTTAATAGTTTATCTAATAACCCTATGGAGTGTATGAAAAGTATAGAGGGATTGCACCTTTCACTACATGATAAATATTTGGAGATTTTTAATATATATTTTTCTCAAGAGAAAAAAGCAGGATTTTTTGCAAAACTTTTTGGAATAAAAAAGAAAAAAGAGCTCTCTGAAGAAGAAGTGGAAAAATCAACAACATCTTATGCAGAGATGGAAAAAATTTCACAAGATTTATTAGAAGAGATAAACCGTTTAGAGAGACGATTGGTAGCAGTTTCAGAAGAGAAAATACAATCTTTGGTATAAAATAGCCTACTAAAGAGTGTTTTTCTTTTCTATTACCTTTTTGTAAGTATAATTAAGATAGACTAAACGGATGAATACAAAAAGCGTTGTAGCAAAGAAGAAGTTTGGACAAAACTTTTTGAAAGATCAATCAGTTTTAAGAAAAATCGTCGAAGCGATGCCCAAGAATGACCATAAAGTTGTTGAAATTGGGCCTGGCTTAGGTGATTTAACTAAATTTTTAGTTGATGTCAAAAGTGTAGAAGCTTTTGAGGTAGATACCGATTTATGTAAACTGTTACAAAGTAATTTTAAAAAAGAGATCGATACCAAAAGACTGCATCTTCATTGTGGAGATGTTTTAGAATCTTGGAAGAGTTCTTTGATAGATGAGCCGTATGACTTGGTGGCGAATTTGCCATACTATATAGCTACGAACATCATACTCAAAGCACTCGAAGATCCAATGTGTAAAAATATACTTGTAATGGTCCAACTTGAAGTAGCAGAAAAATTTTGTGCACAAGTAGGTGAAAAAGTATTTGGTTCTTTGGGTATAATAGCTCAAAGTGTAGGAACAGCAAGAGTTGTTGTAAAAGTTCCACCAACTGCGTTTGACCCTCAGCCAAAAGTTGACTCTGCTGTTTTTCTTATTGAAAAAAAGAGTGACAGAAGTGATGAAGCTTTTGAAAAGATGTTACGAATTGCTTTTACGCAACCTCGAAAGACATTAATGAAAAATCTCTCTTCACAGTATGAAAAACAAGAACTTCTTGAAGCTTTTGAAAAGCTTTCACTTACATTAACGGTTCGTCCTCATCAGGTCTGCACTCAAGACTATCACCAACTCTATAAAATAATAAGGAGTTTGGATGGCAGAAGAAACACAAGAGGCAACACAAAGTAAACCTCAAGAACAACGCAAACCAAATAATAGAAGAAATAATAACCGTAACAGAGCAAATCAAAATAAAAATGAGAATGCTACAGGAACAAAACCGAAACCGAACAATAATAATAGAAACAAAAACCGTAATCGTCATAAAAGACAACCGTCACCGATTGATAATAATTTAAAAGAGTTTGTTTCAAAAAATCAAGAGGGACAAAAGCAAAGATTAAATCCTCACTATAAATTGGATTTGAATTCAAAAGCTAAAATCCGTGTAACACCGCTTGGTGGACTTGGTGAAATTGGTGGAAATATTGCTGTTTTTGAAACAGATAATGAAGCAATTTTAGTTGATGTTGGTATGAGTTTTCCGGATGAAGATATGCATGGAGTAGATATACTTGTTCCTGATTTTTCTTATATTCGTGAAATAAAAGATAAAATTGTGGGTATTATTATTACACATGCACATGAAGATCACATTGGGGCAGTACCATATCTTTTTAAAGAGATGCAATTTCCAATTTATGGAACACCGCTCCCTCTTGCTATGATAGGAAATAAGTTTGATGAGCATCATTTAAAAGAGGCACGTAAATATTTTCATCCTATTGAAAAAAGAAAAGTCTATAAAATTGGAAATGATTTTGAAATTGAATGGATGCATATGACGCACTCTATCATTGATTCTTCTTCGATTGCAATTACAACAGCAGCAGGGACAGTTATTCACACAGGTGATTTTAAAATAGACTACACTCCAGTTGACGGTTATCCTGCGGATTTACACAGGCTTGCATACTATGGAGAAAAAGGTGTTTTATGTCTCTTAAGTGACTCAACAAACTCTCATAATCCTGTTCCAACACCATCGGAATTAAGTGTTGCTCCAGCACTTGATAGAGTCTTTTCAAAGGCTGAGGGACGTGTAATCCTCTCAACATTTAGTTCAAATATTCACCGTGTTTACCAGGCTATACAGTATGGTATTAAATATGGTCGTAAAGTTTGTGTTATTGGGCGTTCTATGGAGCGAAATTTAGAGGTTGCAATGCAGTATGATTATATTAAATTGCCAAAAAATATTTTTGTAGACCCTGATGATGTAGGTAACATGAGTGATAAAGATGTGCTTATTGTGACAACTGGCTCACAAGGAGAGGCAAATTCAGCACTCTTTAGAATGAGTATTGGTGAACATAGACATGTTAAAATAAAACCGACGGATCTTATTGTACTTTCATCTCGTGCTATTCCTGGAAATGAAGGTTCCATTTCAAAAATGCTTAACCATTTACAAAAATGTGGAGCAAAAGTTGCAATGGACAGAGATATTCACGTTTCAGGCCATGCTTCTATGGAAGAGCAAAAACTTATGCTGCGTTTAGTGAATCCTAAATTCTTTTTACCGATTCATGGTGAATATAATCACGTTATGAAGCATAAAGAGACTGGTATGATGTGTGGTGTACCTGAGCGAAATATTTTACTTATGACTGATGGCGAGCAGATTGAAATTGCTCCAAAATATATGCGTAAAGTTAAAACAGTTAAAACAGGTAAAACATACATTGATAATCAAAATAATCATGCAATTGAAGATGATATAGTTCTTGACCGTCAAAAACTTGCTTCTGATGGTATAGTAATGATGGTTGTGCAGGTGAGCGAACAGACAGGACGTATGATTGATAAGCCAAAAGTAACTACATTTGGTTTAGTTCCAGATAAAAGAGATAAAGCATTTGCAAAAGAGATGGAAGAGATAGTCGAAAACTTCCTTCTTAATATGAAACCGGGAATGATAGGAAATCCTCGAACTTTAGAGGGTGATTTACGTCAAGTGGTCCGTAAGCATATTTATCGTAAAATGAAACGATACCCACTTATCGTTCCTACAATTTTTATCCACTAATTTTTCCCCAAGAATTTCTTGGGGCTATTACTTTTTCAGCTAATTCTTGCTACCCTATCACTAAATAAAAATATAAAAGGCAATACCTTGTCAGAGAAAAAAAATATAGCATTTGAAGATGCAGTAAAAATTATGATGGAACATGTAGGAGAAGACCCTTCACGTGAGGGTTTGATTGATACTCCTTCGCGTGTACGTAAATCATTTGAGTTTATTTATGGCGGATACAAAGAAGATCCCGAAGCTATTTTAAAAAAAGCACTCTTTACAACCAGCAATGATGAAATGGTTTTGGTAAAAGATATAGAGTTTTACTCTACGTGTGAGCATCATCTTTTACCTATTATAGGGCGTGTACATGTTGCATACATTCCAGATGGGAAAGTGGTGGGACTTTCAAAAATTCCACGTGTTGTAAATGTTTTTGCCCGTCGTATGCAGATTCAAGAGCAACTTACTGAACAGATTGCCGATGCGATTATGGATACCATAATGCCAAAAGGTGTTGCAGTTGTAATTCAGGCACGTCATATGTGTATGGAGATGCGCGGTGTTGAGAAGATTAATTCCACAACGACCTCTTCTGCCTTGCGTGGGCTCTTTAAAAAAGATGAAAAGACAAGAAGTGAATTCTTTTCACTTATTAACTCTCCGAGTGGGTCTAGATACTAAGAGATGCCTTTTTCATCACTCAAAGCAAAACTTGCAAATCAAAATTACTCTGTTGCGTTTGGAGAAGTCACCAAAATAAATGCGACGGTAATTATTGCAAAGGGTTTAGACGTTAGCATTAGTGATATTGTTAAAATTGTTTCCAACACTACAGATCAAGAGACAATTGGCATGGTAACAGAGATAGATGAGGATCTTTTTTATATATCTCCTTTTAGTTTTGTAGAGGGGTTTCGCTCTGGTGATAGAGTTTTTTTAGACTCTACAGGGTTAAATATTCCCATAGGAGAAGCACTTTTAGGCCGTGTGGTTGACCCTTTTATGCGTCCTGTCGATGGAAAACCTGCTATACACAGTACGACACTTATGCCTATTATTAAAGCGCCCATTGCTGCAATGAAACGCGGGATGATAGATGAAGTTTTTAGTGTTGGAGTAAAAAGTATAGATGGCTTACTTACGTGTGGAAAGGGACAAAAGTTAGGTATTTTTGCTGGAAGTGGGGTTGGTAAATCAACCTTAATGGGAATGATTGTCCGTGGTGCAGATGCTCCAATTAAAGTTGTCGCTCTCATTGGAGAGCGTGGGCGTGAAGTTCCAGAATTTATAGAAAAAAATCTTGGCGGTGATCTGACGAATACTGTTGTAATTGTTGCAACCTCCGATGACTCACCTTTGATGCGAAAATATGGTGCTTTTGCTGCTATGAGTGTTGCTGAATATTTTAAAGACAAGGGAGAAGATGTCTTGTTTATAATGGATTCTGTGACACGTTTTGCAATGGCACAGCGTGAAATAGGGCTTGCCCTTGGAGAACCCCCTACTTCAAAAGGTTACCCACCCTCTTCTCTTACACTGCTTCCACAGCTTATGGAGCGTGCAGGAAAAGAGGAAGGAAAAGGTTCCATTACTGCCTTTTTTACTGTTTTAATTGAAGGCGATGATATGAGTGATCCTATTGCTGATCAATCACGTTCTATTTTAGATGGACATATTGTACTTTCTCGAGAGATGACAGATTTTGGTATTTATCCCCCTATTCATATTTTAAATTCCGCTTCACGGGTTATGAACGATATTATTTCGCAAGAGCAGTTCCAAGCTGTTATGAAATTCCGTCGGCTCTATACATTGTTAAAAGAGAATGAGGTGCTTATTCGTATTGGTGCCTATATAGAAGGGAGCGATGCTGAACTTGATGAAGCCATAGAGAAGAAAGAGGCAATGCAGAAGTTTATTTCTCAAGGAGCAAATTATTATGTTCCTTTTGAAAAAACAGTTGCAGAGCTTATAGAACTGATGCGTTAAGTTGTAAGCAGTTCATTATGGGTCCATGCATCATACGGTTTTTCTTTAGTGTTTTGGATTACAGCGAGCTTATGGGCTGATTTTTTTTCATAATGTTGCATTGCTTTGTGCAGCTCTGTATCAAAACCAAATATATCAATGTATGAATAGATAAAATTTTCAGCGCTTTTATAATTTTTGCTCTCAATATGTGTGTCAATTTCAACAAAAAATGCACTCCGTAGTAAGGCCCCTACTCTTTTGCTGCGGCTTTTAAGTGTGAGTAACTCTTTCATCGTAGATTTAATGCCTTTTACGTTTCCATTCAAGGCATACTTTTCACATCTATTCATTAGTTTGTCCCAATGTTTTTCAAGCATATTCGCAAGTTTTAATTCTAAAAACATCTCAGGATGCGTATCTAAAATTTCATAACAATTTTTGAAGTGATTGCCCTCATAGGCTGCATAGAGTTTTTCTATAGTAGAGTACTTTTCTTTCAAATAAAGAAGTTGTTTTGCTACAGATGGAATCGGTTCAAGCTCTTGTATGCGCTTATGGGCTTTGCGAAGATCTGCTGCGTTTAGCAGTTTGTTGATAGTCTCTAAAGTATTGGTGAATGTCTCTATAAATCTTTTATAGGGAGGAAGAGAAGCAAAGTTTGGATGTTTTTGGAGAAGTTGTTTGATGGTTGTATGATTTTTATGTTTGATAGCATCTAAAAAGTTTAAAAAATCTTGGTTGTGTTGTAAAATAAGGCTTATACTCTCTTTTTTAGAGACAACATTAAAGTAAGGCAAGAGAAGCTCTTTTGCTCTTTTCTCATTTGCTAAAAGCACCCATTTTTGTGCCATTGTGTAACGCTTTTTGTAGGTGGCTTCCATAGTTTTGTACTCTTGTGAATATTGTAAATCTGGATGTTTTTGTGCCATGGCATAGGCAGGAGCATACATATTTTGTTTACAAAGTACTTGAAACGCTTCATAATATCTGTAAGAGTGAAAAAGTCTTTTGATCTCTTCTTGTTTTTGGGGTATGCTAGAAAATTGATGGAGTAATTGTGTAGCCTTTTCTTTATTGCCTTTTTGCAATGTAGCAAGAGCATTTACATACGATTTTTTATAAACTTTTTCAAGCTCTTTATACTCTTTTGTTTGGAGCAACTGCGGATTTTTTTCTACTAAATTATAGGCTTCAAAAAGCATATTATGGAGAGTTAATGACGCGAGATTCTTTTTATTTTGTAATGTTATATGAATAATCTCGCGATTTTCTAAGGCAACGAGTAGATTTCCTTGGTGTGTGAGTCTAATATATGCAATATTATGATGAAGTTGTATGTAATTATTGCGCACTATCTTACAAGTGTCACTTTGAAAGAGAGCAATACTATTTTTATTTGAATGGAGCAGAAAAAAAGGTGATTTTTTGATATGGAGTAGCTGTTTTGTCTGGGTGAAAGGAGTTGTAATGCTCTTAGTCTTTTTCATATTTTCTAAGTCATAGACAAAAATTTCACCATGTGCATCAATGGCTATAAGATTGTTTTTTTCTCCAAAACTCAGTGATGAGATAGCGGCATAGCTCAGAGAAATGTTTGCAATAGTTGTGTAGTTTTGAAGAGATACAAGCGTAATAGTTCCATTTGCACTACCTATGGCAAGAAGTTTATTTGTTCTGATTGTAAGAGCACTAATGCGAATAGGTAATTCTGTTTTATACTTTTTTATCCAAGAGTAGAGGCGGACACTGTAGTGAGAAGTTGTATAGTTATAAAGCATCACCCGTGCATTGGCTGTTGTTGTCAGAATGTAGGGAGTATTTGTAATAAAGTATATTCCTGTTATGAGCCCATCGTGGGTTTGGAGTGTTGTAAAGGGCTTTTTGGTTTTTGAATTGTAAAGATATATTTTTTCTTGGGATGCTATAGCGATTAGTTTTTTTTCAATGTTAAACGCAGTGAGATGATTCTCAAGCAGTGTAAAATCAAGCAGTTTAAAAATTGCGTTATATTCTGCTAGAGCATCCATATTTTGCCTCTATAATTTTAAAAAATCTTTTGTACTAAAAGTTGTAGTGACACTTTTCCATTAAATTCATTTTTAGCAACAGTGTAGCTACAGGTTATTTTTTTATCGTGTGGTATTTCATATACATTGCGAAATGCTATAAGCTCCACCGTCTTTCTTTGATGAGGATACTGTCGTATCTCGATGCGAGAATGTGATTTGTCCTTGCCCATCAGTGTTACGCTTACTACTTCGGCATTTTCAAATAAAAATGTAGGACGGCTATTTGCCTCTCCATAGGGTTCAAAGCTCTCTAGAAGTTCTAAAAGTTCCATATCAAGATCATCACTCTCTAAAACACCACTTATGGCCTCTTTTGGTAGGAAATCATCTTCTGGAATTGTTTGTGCACTTGTGTTGATGGCCTCTCTAAACGCAGCGATATTTTCCACACTAAGGGCAAGTCCCGCAGCCATTTTATGGCCACCAAACTTCATTAACAAGTGTTCATTTTCTTTTATAAGTGCATAAATACTTACATCACCGATACTTCTAGCGCTCCCTTTTGCAAGGTCTCCATCTATGCTTAGCACTATAGCAGGACGTCCAAATTTATCTACAAGACGCGCTGCAACAATCCCCACAACACCCTCATGCCAATGCTCTCCTGCAACAACAATGACTTTTGCATTTTCATCAACCTGCATGATCGCCTCTTGTGTTGTTTGTACTTCCGTCTCTTTTCTGAGTTCATTGAGTTTTCCCAAAAGTTCAAACTGTTTGTATGCCGTATGTGTATCGGATGCTGTGAAAAACTCTAAAGCAATGGAAGCATCCTCTAATCTTCCTGCAGAGTTGATTCTTGGAGCTATTTGAAAAGCGATATCTTCGCTTGTGATTTTGGATTTATTTAAAAAATCTCGGATGATGATAGATGCAGGTCTTTGTGAATGCATCATCAGTGATAACCCCTCTTTTACAAGTGTACGGTTCATATCTATAAGTGGCATAATATCTGCAATAACAGCAATTGCTACAATATCTAAAAACTGTCGCATATCAATAGCAAGTCCAAGCTCTTTTTTTACAAGTCCTAGGAGTAGCCAGGCTACTTGTGCTCCACATATCTCTTGAAAGGGATAGGTATCATCTTTAAGTTTGGGGTTTACTATTGTATAGGCATCAGGAAGTACATCTGAGGGGGTATGATGGTCTGTTATGATGAGTTCTATACCTTTTCTTTTACAAACTTCGGCAGCTTCTATTGCTGAAATGCCATTATCGACAGTGAGGACTATATCAGCATCAATTCTCTCAAGGACTTTTGGACTTACACCATATCCATCACGAAAGCGGTTTGGAATGATGGCTTCGAGCGGATAGGGAATTTGACGGAAAAAATCTACCATGATGGCAGTGGAACTTACACCATCGACATCATAGTCACCAACAAGTGTAATACGTTTACCCTGACGGATTGCATCGGCAATTTTTTGAGCAGCTTTTGTTGCGTTTAGAAGTTGTTGGGGATGAGGAATTTGAGAGAGTTTTTTCTCTTGTGTATCAAATCTCTTAGAAAGAAGTGCAAAGAGATCTGATTTTGTAAGTTTGGGTATATTACTCAGCATTCAAACTAGCATTTACAAATGCAAGTATAGAAGGATTTGGCGTTTGTAGGCGTGAAGTAAATTCTGGATGGAATTGTACTCCTAAAAACCATGGATGTCCTTTGATTTCGACAGTTTCTATAAGACCGTTAGACTCACCCGTTACAATCATACCTGCTGCTTCAAGTTGCTCTCTATAGGCAGGATTTGCTTCATAGCGGTGACGGTGTCTTTCATAGATTGTTTTTTGTCCGTTGTATGCTTCTCTTAAAAGAGAACCCTCTTTTGTATCACATGGATACTCACCTAAACGCAGTGTTCCTCCCATTGGCGATTGGTGCGTTCTGAGTTGCATACCACCGCTTTGGTCAAGGAAATTATCTATAAGATAGATCATAGGATTAGCAGTGTTTTCATCAAATTCTACAGAATTTGCATCTTTGAGACCAAGTACATTTCTTGCATATTCAACAAGTGTGAGTTGCATTCCAAGACAGATTCCAAGGTAAGGAACTTCATTGACGCGGGCATACTCTATAGCCTGAATTTTACCCTCAACACCACGGCTACCAAAGCCTCCAGCCACTAAAATTCCATCACAATCACTAAGAAGTGCTTCTGCTCCTCTCTCTTCTATCTCTTCAGAATCAACCCAGCAGATTTCAACCCTACTATCAAGATGAGCACCTGCGTGTATAAGTGCTTCTGTAAGTGATTTATAAGACTCTTTGAGTGCAAGGTATTTTCCTACAAATCCAATGACAACCTTGCCTTGTGGCTGGACTATTTTTTTTACAAGAGAGTCCCATTCTGCCATATCTGGTTCGACTTCTCCGAGTTCAAGCTCTTTTGCAATTGGTTTTAAAATATTTTGGCGTAAAAAAGACATAGGAACATCGTAAATACTTGCAGCATCAAGTGCTTCAACAACACTATCAGGTGTGACATCACAGCTCATTGCAAGTTTTTTCTTAAATGTTTTTGGAAGTGCATTTTCACTTCTTGCAATGATCATTTGCGGTGTAATCCCAATACGTCGTAACTCTTGTACGGAGTGTTGTGTTGGTTTTGATTTTAGTTCTCCGGCAGCTTTGATGTAGGGAATCAGCGTTACATGAATGAAAAATGTACCAGAAACTTCCTCATCAAATTTCATTTGACGGATAGCTTCCATAAATGGTAAGCCCTCAATGTCTCCTACTGTACCACCAAGTTCTACGACTAAAATGTCATGATCTTCCCCTGCTTCTTTTATACGCTTTACAATTTCACCGACTATGTGAGGAATAACTTGAATTGTTTGTCCGAGGTAACCACCGGCACGTTCACGCTCAATTACACTTGAGTAAACCTGCCCTGTTGTAAAGTTGGAAGTTTTGAGAAATGATTGGTCTAGGAATCTTTCGTAGTTCCCAATGTCTAAGTCTGTTTCTGCCCCATCTTTTGTGACAAAAACTTCACCATGCTCGAGTGGAGACATAGTACCAGGGTCAACATTGATATATGGATCGATTTTTAACATACCTACATTTTTGCCTGAGTGTTTAAGCAAAGTACCAATACTCGCCGCCGTAATCCCTTTTCCAAGAGAGCTTAAAACTCCACCCGTTACAAAAATGTATTTTGTCATTAAAAATCTCCATCATTTATATATAGACGCGATTATAATATAAAATCCTTTAAGTTCTTATTTAATATCTTTAGCCTCTGTTTTTCACTTTCTTTTAGACTTTTTTAGATATTATTAGCATTATTAATATTATATGAAGGAAAATGTTGAAAAATATACGAAGAGTGCTTTTTGTATTTTTGTTGATTTTTTTCGTTGATGGATGTAAAACACAGATCCAAACGAGGCATACGCAAGATGTGAATAATTCGCAGCTATTGCCCTCTATAAAAAAGAAGTACATTCCAAAAAAAGTGGAAATACCGACACTGGTTGTGATCATGAATTGGGATAACTACAGCGAGAATGATCCAAAAATCTGGCATGATAAAATTTTTGATACAGCACAAAACTCTGTAAATCGTTGGTATCGTGATAATACATTTGGAGAGATTGCATTTGTACCGATACAGGAGAGTCAAGGGACTCCAAATGATGGTGTCGTTACAGTAGCAATGCATAAAGCTCATCCGGGCGGTGGCAATGACTATACATTTCGTGATACTGAAATTAAGAATGCCATTACAAACGCAGCGGTAGTGGATAATGTGGACTTTACGCAGTATGATCGTAATCATGATGGCTTTTTAAGTGCAAAAGAGTTACAGTTTATATTTATTGTTGCAGGAGGTGAAGAATCATATGGTGATCCACAAGATCACTCTATCTGGGCGCACTCCTGGTCATTTGCAAGTAACTCCTCTTTAGAGGTGGATGGTTTGTATGTGATGAAACATACGGCAGATGCAAATACCTCTGGAACTTATGCACGCTTTGGTGCTAACCATGGAAGGCATAAGGCGACCATAGGTATTATGTGCCATGAACTGGGGCATGCTGCGTTTAACTTGAAAGATTACTATGATGATGGTGGTGGATCCGGATTGGGTTGGTACGACATTATGAGTGGTGGTTCTTGGGCATTTACGCCTTCAGATGAGTATGCCGGAGAGACACCAACACAATACACTGCGTTTAACAAAATAGATGCCAAACTCGATGTAAATGTCAGTGTTGTAAACAATGACTCAGCAACATATACCATTGGATGCAGTGGTCGAGATTTTATTAAGCTCAAAACAACAAAAGAGAATGAATTTTTTCTCATAGAGTGTAGAGACAGCGCAAAGCCAGATTCTGATAAAAGCTTTAGTTCATTGGATTTTAGCGATAACAGACTTTTTAGCGTTGTCTATCATGTTGATACAGACAGAGAAAACAATAACGAAGATGGAGTACAGACGCAGGGGAATCACTATATGGTTGCCTTGGTAGAAAAAGACAAATCATCACTTATGACAAGTAGTGAGGATATTCGTGCAGATGTTTCGGATGTGTACAGTGTTGGCGATACTATAGAAAATGTAAAAATGTATGATGGCAGCGATACCGGATACAAAATTGAAATTACCAATGCAGATTATACAAATAGAGAGATGACCATACGGGTCTCACAGTAAGGAAAAGATATGAAAATTTATACTATTTTACTCTTTATAGCGTTGTGGAGTAACGCTGCGTTTGGTGCTCCTGCAATTGATAGAGAAATC
>CAYRVR010000028.1:14798-22750 GCA_964427835.1 uncultured Sulfurimonas sp.
AAAGAGATGCGACAAAAACTTTATTTTTTATACAAAAAGGCAAAAGCTTCTAATGGTCCAAGGTAGAGTTACAAATGGAAAATAGTTTTTTTTATATTGTTGCAGCGTTGGGAATATCTATCGTTGTAAATATTATTTTAAAGAAGATTGGAATATCACAAATTATTGGGTATATTCTCACAGGTACGATTATAGCCTATGGTTTTAATTTGCATGAAGCGGGACACTCGCATGAATTAGAAACCATAGCTGATTTTGGAATTGTCTTTCTTATGTTTACTATAGGACTTGAAATATCATTGGCTAAAATGGGTACCATGCGTAAAGAGATATTTTTTAATGGTGTTTTACAAGTTGGCATTACATCGGCTATAGCCTACCTTTTTGGGCATTATCTGTTTGGTTTAGATACAAAATCAGCCCTTATTGTTGCTTTGGCTTTTTCCCTCTCTTCTACTGCAGTTGTTTTGAGCTTTTTAAAGAGCTCAAAAGAGATTCAAACAGTGTATGGTCAAAATGCTACTGGTATTTTAATATTTCAAGATATCGCTGTTATTCCAATTTTGATTTTAATAAGTTTTTTAACAAATGAAAGCAGTGAACCTGTCTCTGTTATTTTAGGGCATACGCTTTTGAGTGTTATTTTTGTTATAGCTATTTTGTTTATTGTCGGCAAACGTATAGTAACGTGGTTGCTTCACTTTTCTGATTCAAGTGAGCTTGATGAGCTCTTTATGGGTTCTGTTCTTTTTATTGTAATGACAGCCTCATTATTTGCTGCGTTTATGGGTTTTACCTATTCTCTAGGTGCTTTTATTGCCGGAATGATTATTGCCGAAACCAAGTACCATTATAAGGTCGAATCAGAAATTGCTCCTTTTAAAGATCTTTTGCTTGGGACATTTTTTGTTGTGGTTGGAATGAAAATTGATGTGCTTTTATTTGTTGCGCATATAGGTCTTATAGTAAGTTTGTTTTTACTGATTTTATTTGTAAAAACGCTTGTTATGTTTGCTATTTTAAAATTCTCTTATAGTAGTGCAAATGCTCTTAAAACAGCACTCTCTCTTTCACAAGTAGGAGAGTTTTCTTTTGTGATTTTTGCTTTAGCTGCTGCAGGGAGTCTCATAGATGAACATTTAGCCTCTTTACTTGTTTTGGTTGTTATTCTTTCCATGGTAGTTACTCCATTCTTTATTCCTCATATTAGTGATTTTATTGACAGACTTATCAAAGAAAAAGATATTGTCAGTGACTTCTCCAAATTAGAAGATCGTGAAAACCATGTCATTGTATGTGGATATAGCGTAGTTGGTAAATTTGTAGCGAAACATTTAGAAGAGTTAGATGCGCAATTTGTAGTGATAGACAATGCAAATAAACATGTAAAAGAGGCATTAAAAGATGATTTAGAAGCCTATCTTGGAGATGCATCAAAAACTTCCATTTTAGAAGCGTTACACATAGATAAAGCAGCCGCTGTTATTGTTACACTCGATAATATAGAGAAAAAACGTCTTATCTGTGAAGCAGTTTTAAATCAGAGTAAAAATGCCAATTTGATTGTGAAAATAACCTCATTGGAAGAGAAGCAGAAACTTGCAGATTTGGACATTACTACAATTGTAGATGGAAAAGTTGAAGTGGCACGTGTGCTCGTTGAAAGAATGCTTACGTGCCAGCTCCATTATAAATAAAGTGGAGAATTTAGTTTCCGCGTGAGCCTGGTTTTATAGCTTCACTGCCTTCTTTACAAAGTGGACACTCGTCTGGTGAATACATTTCAAATGCAAAGTCAGCAAGTGCAAAAAATGGTATATCTTGAGGAAGTTTACAATTTGGTTTTGTTGGGATATCACTCCCCTCTCTATGGCAAAAACCACGGTTTGCAAGTGCGGCTACACCTACTATTTCACCACCTAACTCTTTGACAACAGCGGCAGCTTCCATCGCACTGCCACCAGTTGTGATAATATCTTCACACATAAGTACTTTTTCGCCTGGTTTTATTTCAAACCCACGGCGGATGGTCATTTTTCCATCAACTCTCTCTGCAAAAATTGAACGGACATCAAGCGCAGTAGCTAACGCAAACCCAGCAATAAGCCCACCAAGGGCAGGTGCACAAACAGTGTCAATTTGTATGCCACTCTTTTGAATCTCTTTTGCAAGAGCATCTGCTAAAAGTTTTGCCGTTTTTGGATCTTCTAAAACTTTTGCAGATTGAAGATAAAATTGTGAGTGGTTTCCACTGCTGAGTTTAAAATGCCCTTCTAAAAGAGCATCTGCGTCCATATATATTTGTTTGACGTTCATTGTTGTTTCCTTTGACGTGATTAAACTTTGAGTATTTCAGCTTCTTTATCTTTGAGGATAGTGTCAACTTTTGAAATATACTTGTCTGTAATTTTTTGGATGTTCTCTTGTGCAGATTTTGATTCGTCTTGTGTAATCTCTTTCTCTTTTTCAAGTTTTTTTATTTTGTCATTAGCATCACGTCTATCATTTCGTATAGAAACTTTTGCATTTTCACCCATTGTTTTCATCTTTTTTACAGATTCTTGACGTTGTTCAACTGTCATTGGAGGGAAAAAGAGTTTTATTTGATCTCCATCATTATTTGGATTAACACCAATGTTTGCACTTTGAATAGCACTCTCTATATCAGATAAAAGATTTTTTTCCCAAGGATTAATGACAATAGTCGTTGCATCTACAGCCAAAACAGAACCGACTTGATCAAGAGGAGTTGGCGTTCCATAGTAGTCAATTTTTACATTGTCTAAAACAGAAGTAGTTACCTTTCCGCTTCTGAGTGTTTTAAAATCTCTTTGCATATGTTCAATGCTACCTTGCATTTTTTCTTCACATGTCGTATATATTTCGTTTAGCATTCTTTTTCCTTGCATTGTATGAAAATAAATTGCGCTATTGTAGCAAGAAATATTTTAAGAGTGAGTAAAAAGGAGGAAAGTTTCTAGGATGGAAAAAGGGAAGTTGCTAAATAGTTGTGAAAACACAACTATTTTGAACTATTTGTCTCTTTTACAGGGAGTACTGCAGCAGATGGTGCAGGAACATTTGTTTTTTGTACAATTTCATCAACTACAGAAGATTGTGCAGCTTTTGAGTACATATACCCCAATGTAATGGTATTAATTACAAACAAAAGTCCTATAGTGAAAGTTGCTTTTGCTAAGAAGCTGTTTGGCCCCTTTGCACCAAAAACAGATTCATTTGAGCCACTATAAGCGCCAAGCCCGATGCTTGAACTTTTTTGTAACAGTACTGCTATAACCAAAATGATAACCAATACTATTTGGACGATAAGTAAAAGACTAGTAGTCATATATAATTTCCTAAATTAAAAGTGGCGAATTATATCTAAAAAAAGCTATATAATCAAACAGATTATGTTCATACGATGTATATCTTGAAAAAGAGGGTATAATTACGTAGTATAATTATAAATATATTGAGGTAAAAAGTGAAAAATTTAAAAACTGTTGTATGGGTATTATTTGGGGCATTGCTTATTGTCTTTTTATTTATTTCACTTGAGAAACATGAGCAAAAGAGTAAAAAGCCAACGGTAGCGGTAAGTACTTTCGCTTTGTATGATATTGTAAAACATATTGCTGGTAATACTGTGAATGTTGTAAATATTTTACCTTTTGGTGTGGATCCTCATAGTTTTGAGCCTACTCCTAAATTGATGATAACACTTAAAAAGAGTGCCATCGTTTTTTACAGTGGTGCAGGACTTGAACCATGGACGGAAAATTTTCAATTTACGCACAGAGCAGTAAATATAAGTAAGTATGTCCATTTAAGAGTATTAAAAAAGGGTGAGCATGAAGAGCACGAAGAACACCATCATGCCCATAGTAATAGTTTGGATCCTCACTACTGGTTAGATTTTGACAATATGCAAAAAGCAGCAGTCGTTGTAACAAAAGAGCTCGTGAAGCTTTTGCCGCAGAATCAAAAACTATATCTTGCAAATGAGCAAAAATATATAAAAATGCTACAAAACCTAGATAAAAGTTATAAAGAGAAACTCTCTCATTGTAAAAACAGTACTGTTGTGATGAGCCATAATGCGCTTGGTTATCTTGGAGAGAAGTACCATTTTCATGTTGCATCACTTACAGGACTCTCTCCGGAAGCTGATCCGAGTGCGCAGGATGTCAATAGAATTTTTAATGATGTAAAAAAAGATGGAATCCAAACGATATTTTTTGAAAATTTTGTGAATGATAAATTGATTAAATCAATAGCACATGACGCAAATATAAGCGTGAAGCTCTTTGAGCCATTGGGAAATATTACGGCTGATGAAGCAAAAGCTGGATTGACCTATGAAGAGATTATGAAAAAGAATCTTCAAAAGTTGTCGGAGGCCTTAGCGTGCCAGTAAAGTTTAAAGCTCCTATTTTTGATGTAAAAAACCTTAGTTTTCACGTAAGAGATCAGGTGATTTTGGAAAATATCTCTTTTGAAATTTTTGAGGGAGAGTATATTGCTATTATTGGACCTAATGGAGGGGGAAAGACAACTTTAATCCGTCTTTTACTCAATTTAGAAAAAGCAAGCTCTGGTGAGATTAGAATTTTTGGAAAAAAATTGCAGGATTTTAAAGAGTGGTACAAAATAGGATATGTGCCGCAACGAGCAACTTTAGTGGATGAGACTTTTCCTGGTACAGTAGAAGATATTGTGAATATGGGGAGAGTAGCACGTAGAGGTATTTTTGCAGGAATGAGTACCCAAGATAGAGAAAAAGTGCGTGATGCCATGATAAAGATGGATATATTTGACTTGAAAGATAAAATGGTAGGTACTCTTTCTGGAGGCCAAAGGCAAAGAGTAATGATTGCTCGTGCTCTAGCTTCTTCTCCTAAAATTTTGATTTTGGATGAACCAAATACCGGAGTAGATGTTGTCTCACAGCAACGGTTTTACAGTTTGTTGGCACAATTAAATAAAGAAGAAAATATAACTATTTTATTTATAACGCACGATATTGGCGTTATTGCAGATGATATTGGTCGTCTTTTTACCATAAATAGAAAAGCAACCATTTGTAATGATCCAAAAAAACTGTTAAGTTGTGATGAGGTGAGTGATCTGTATGGTATTGCTGCACACTCGCTTGCAAATCATAAGCATGAGCATTAGGAGCTAGAGATGTTGGAAATGTTGAGTTATGATTTTATGCAAAGGGCTTTTATTGCAGGTCTTTTTATAGCAACGCTTGCCTCTTTGAGTGGTACCTTTGTTGTCTTAAAGCGCTACTCCCTTATGAGTGAAACGCTTGCTCACTCTGCACTTGTTGGTGTTGCTGTTGGTCTTGTAGCAGGATATAATCCTTTATGGATTGCTGTAATTGTTTCTATCCTTGCTGCTTGGCTTATAGAGTATCTACGCAGCTCTTTTTCAATTTATAGTGATGCAGTACTTTCAATTATGCTCTCTGGCTCTCTAGCACTTGCTGTTACCATTGTATCGCTTGGTGGTGCATTTAACAACTCATTGTTTTCTTATCTTTTTGGATCTATTCTGGCAGTGAGTGATACTGATGTATATACTATTGTCGGCTTTGGTTCATTTTCTTTACTTTTTTTACTCCTCTTTTCCAAAGAACTTTATTTTATAGCCTATGATGAAGAGGTTGCTCAAACAAGTGGTATTAAGGTAAAGTTTCTCAACTTTCTTCTTGTTAGTGTTGTCGCTATCATTATCGCTCTTTCTATACGTGTTGTTGGAAGCTTACTCATTGGAGCCTTAATGGTAATTCCGACAGTAGCAGCACTCCAGTACCGTGTTGGATTTAGAAGCACAATGCTTATTGCCCTTTTCTTCGCACTCTTTAGCGTGATATTGGGAATGAGCCTTTCTTATTTCTTTTCGCTTCCATCAGGTGCAACAATTGTGCTTTGTGTCATTATTATATTTATATTGTCATTAGTGATAAACAGACGATGAAAATAAGCTCTGAGTTTTCAAAATATGCGACTTCTTATGGCAGATATAACCTGATTCAAGACAAAGTCGCTGATAAACTGCTGAGTCTTGTAAAAAATAGACCACAATATATTTTAGATCTTGGTTGTGGAAGTGGGGCATTAGTAAAGAAAATACAATGGCCTTATAAAAAATTTGTTGGTGTTGATTTTGCCTCGGGGATGTTGGCCTTGCATCCGCAATCTGAAAAGATAGAGTGCTTATATGGTGATTTTAACGATAAGAAACTTTTTGCGAAGCTTCAATCGTATCCATTTGATTACATACTCTCTGCATCAGCACTCCAATGGGCAGAGGATATTGAAACTCTTTTCAAAGAGATAGCAGCCTTGCAAAAACCATTTGCATTAGCCATTTTTACCGCAAATACTTTTAAAACACTGTACGAAACAACGAAATTAGAACCAATTCTACCATCAACAGAAAAACTCTATACAATAGACGAGAAATATCTTGGGTGTCATTTTGAGGTTGTAGAGTATAGACTTGAATTTGAGAACGTAAGAGAGATGTTACGTTATATTAAACGCAGCGGTGTAAGTGGATCAAGAAATGTATTGAATTACAAAGAAATGAAGCAATTAATGCAAAACTACCCTCTAAATTATTTGGAATTTGAAGTAGCTTTTTTAAGCTCTTGAGTTTGGAGTATAACCTGCTTTTCTAAGTGATAGAGTTCATAGCGAATATACTTAAAATTTTCACTATATTCTATATTCTCTAATTTATAAAGCTCTTCAAGGACTCTTGCTGATTCTTGGGCTCTTTTAAAGTTTGCAGTCATTATACTTTGCAGAGTATCTCTATTTTGCTCACTTTTTATTGAAGAACGTAGTACATCGTTTTTACTGTCTCTATAACATAAAAGTTTTTCTGTGTCAGTAATTTTTGCGAGATGACGGAGTGCTTTTAGTTGTAGGGAAATTTCTTTGTTATTGTCATAATAACGCATAATATCTTCGACTACGCGTATTCCCTCTTTGAGACGGTTAAGGTTGGCATCAATCACCCGATAGAGTTCGGGTGAAAGAGAGTTACTCATCATTTCCAAATATACCAAATAGTTGTAAAAGAGATATAAATATATTTAAAAAATCTAAGTAGAGTGCTATAGCTCCATCTATTGGAGTTTGGTATGCACCATTCATAATATTTTGAGTATCGAAAATAACTAAGATACTAAATAAAATAACAACAGCTCCAGCAATAATGATTTGAAGCATTGGATTACCAAGAAACATATTTAAAATAGAAAAGCCAATAATTACAAAAAGAGCAATCATCAGTGGTTTTCCATATCCTGTAAAATCTTTTGTACTTTTTATAGCAAAAAAGCTCATTGCTCCAAATACAACTGCTGTCATAGCAAAAGCATTACCTACAATGGTAGCACCCCCACTCATCCCAAGTGTATAAGAGAGTAACGGTGCTGTAGTAAGCCCTGTTACAAAAACAAAGGCAAACATAACTAAAAGATTAATGCCAGGTTTGTTCTTAACAAATTGTAATCCAATAAGCAAACCAATCTCTAAGAAGAAAAGTGGCCACATCATTGCACTGAGTGTTCCTGCCATCGGTACACCAACGTATGCTCCAACAGCTCCTGCCATCATAGAAGCAGCAAATAGCTTATATGTCTCTTTTACAAAAGATACTATTTGTGCTTCACTACGGTTTTGTGTCTGGTATGCATAAGAGTTCCCTCTTGCATAATCACGATCATAAAGTCCCATAATAAATTCCTTTTTTATATCTTTATATATAAGATATTTTTTTAATTTACTTGAATTCTATAGAGAAAGTGTAAATGAATAGCAACAATATACTATATATATGAATTTGCTGAGAACAGCGAGAAGATATTTACTTTTAGAAAAGATTTCAAAATTCCCGCCATCCCCCACCAAACATTAAGCTATTTCTAA
>CAYRVR010000029.1:0-5391 GCA_964427835.1 uncultured Sulfurimonas sp.
TCTTACTTGGTATAACATAGAGGGTGGTCTTCTTCCATTCTCTATTTTTTCACTTACAAATTCAAAAGTTTTAAAGCACCTTTATATATTGGTTCATCAATAAAGCCATACTCTTCATCAACAAATCCCGTTACACCCTCTTCCCTGTGCATTTCAAATAATTTTACAATGATTCGTGCTCTTTGCAACTCATCTTTTTTATTAACAAATATTTCATTAACTAATTTTACCTGTGCAGGAGAGATACACCCTTTTGCATCATATCCCATCTCTTTTTCGAGTCCAAGCCACTTTTTAAAAGTGTCTAAATTTTTATACTCCTGAAATACAAAAGAGACAGGTTTAACATGCATTGCCTTCGTAGTTATAAGAAAATGTGAAAGCATATAGTGGAGTGTTGGATTGTCTAGTTTTATAAGACTTTGAGGAAGTCCCATATCTGCAAAAAGGTCTAAAATACCTAAATAAAAAGTAGTAACTCTTGGTGAAATAGACAAAGTTTGCAAATTATGCCATGCATCTGCTGTCTCTATGGAGAGGTGCAACTCAATGTCATCATGCAACAAAGCCAAAATATTTTTAACTTCCTCTGCGTTTCTTATTTTCGGTACACGAATAGCATCGGGCATAAATTGATTTAAGTAGGTAATTTCATCATAGCCTCCCTCATCAAGTGCATTCACACGAACAACAAGCTTTTTATTACTCTTTTTTAATTGTGAGAGAAAAATAGCAGCTAAGACAAGGGCAAAAGGCTTTTCCTCCTTACTTACTCCATCTTCAAGGTTGAGCATAATACAATCAGCCTCAAGTGATTCAATTTTTGAGAGATGCTTTATATTGTTACACGAGAGCATAAGTACAGAACGAAAATCGCTGCGTTTGTTTATTTGTCTATATGTTGGTTTTGCAAGCGTATCAAGTGCTTTTAAATCACGTTTTTTGTAAGCATCTTCAATTCTACTTAGCATCTTTTATCTCTTTTTTATCATTACGATGCAAGTAAAAGTATAAAGCTTGAATCTCTTCTTTTGTTAAAAAGTACCTTGGCATCCCTTTTGTTCGACTGTTGAGGACCTTATAAAATTGGGAAAAAGCCACATTTTTGATTGGAGGTGCTACAAAAGTATGTTGTTTGTTTTTATGCTTATAGACAGCAATAACCTTCCCTTCGCCATTATTTCCATGACATTTTTCGCATCCAATGCCTCTTGGATTTTTATATAACTGTGCAGCATACTCTGCGGGTGTAATAAAATCACTTTTGGCAAACAGTATAAATGGAAGTGAGAAAAACAGTATATATTTCATTATTAGCCTATTATTATTTTAAAAGAGTATAATATCAAAAAAATAATTTATGAGGTTTAAATGCAAATTCTTGACGGCAAAGCGCTCGCAAAAAAAATTGAAAACAATGTAGTTGAAGAAGTTCTAAAACTTAAAAACGAAAAAGATGTCACACCCGGTTTAGCAGTAATTTTAGTTGGGCAAGATCCTGCAAGTGCTGCATACGTCAGTATGAAGAAAAAAGCATGTGACCGTATGGGATTTTATTCTGTCTCTCATGAAATGCCAGAAGACATCTCTCAAGAAGCAATAGAAAACACAATTGAGATGATGAACAAAAATCCTAATATTGACGGTATTTTAGTGCAACTCCCTCTTCCTGCACACATTGATACAACAAAAATTTTAGAGCTTGTAGATCCTGCAAAAGATGTAGATGGTTTTCACCCTTACAATGTAGGTCGCCTTGTTACAAATCTTGATGGATTTGTTCCTTGTACCCCACTTGGTGTAATGGAACTTTTAGCTGAATATAACATTGATGTGAAGGGAAAAAACTGTTGTGTTGTTGGTGCAAGTAACATTGTTGGAAAACCTATGGCGTCACTCCTTTTAAACGCAGATGCAACTGTTGAAATCTGCCATATTTTTACAGATGATTTGAAAAAACATACACTCAATGCAGACATTATTCTTGTAGGTGTTGGTGTTATTAACCTCATTAAAGAAGATATGATTAAAGATGGTGCCATTATCGTAGATATTGGTATTAACCGTGCGCAAAATGGTAAACTTGTTGGTGATGTTGATTTTGAAAATGTCAGTACAAAATGCTCTTATATTACCCCTGTTCCAGGCGGTGTTGGCCCAATGACAATAGCAATGCTCATGAGCAATACACTCAAAGCCGCGAAGCTAAACGCAGCGAATAAATCCTAAAGGAATTCATACTATAAATGAAAAATTTTTTACATAAAACATATAAATTTTCTAATTCATGGACGGGAACTATCATAATAGTTCTTTTTGTTATTTTTTTTATTGCGCAGGCATTTAGAATTCCAAGTGGTAGTATGAAAGATTCTCTTCTTATAGGGGACCATCTTTTTGCAAAGAAATTTGCTTATGGCATTCCTATGCCATACATTCCTTTTTTGGAAGTTCCTATTATTCCATGGAGTAAAAAACTGAAAATCATAGATGGTGACACTCCAAAACGTGGTGATATTGTCATTTTTAGATACCCTGGAAATATTAAACAGCATTTTGTAAAACGATGTGTTGCACTTCCTGGCGATGAACTTTTTGTTGCCGATAAAAACCTCTTTATCCACTTCCGTGAGGGTGATGCGTGGATAAAAAAACATTATAAACCTGCTGATATAATAACTTTTGCAGAAAAATTATGGGTAAAGAATCCTTACATGAAACAACATCCTGGAATCCATCACGATCCAAGTGTTACAAATGACGGTTACAATCCTATGCCTATTTTTTATTTTAATCCTATTAAAGTCTCTAAAGATCATTACTTTATGATGGGTGATAACCGCGACCACTCAAATGACAGCCGTTTTTGGGGTGCTGTACCGTATGACAATATAGAGGGAACACCATGGTTCATTTACTTCTCTATAGATAAAAACTGGGAGATCAGATGGGACAGAATAGGAAAAACACCTGCACAATTAGAAAAGCCTCCCTATATAAATAGAGCTATTGAAGAAAGAAAAAGAGATAAGAAACAACATGGAATTACTTGATATTATAAAAATTATTGCGGCAGTCCTAGCACTTGCTATTGCAATTATTGGTCATGAGATTATGCATGGTTGGGTTGCCTATATGTATGGAGATATGACTGCAAAAAATGCAGGACGCCTTACAATAAACCCTATTTCACATATTGATTTAGTGGGAACCATACTCGTTCCAGCAGCGTTATATTTTATTCCCCTACTTCTTGGTACCTCAGGTGGAATTCTATTTGGTTGGGCAAAACCAGTACCGATAGATATGTATAAAGTCATCTCTCGTGGTGGCTATAATGCGGCTATTCAAGTTGATTTAGCAGGTATAGTATATAATTTTACCTTAGGTGCTTTTGCAGCTATAGGACTTACTGCTATGAGTACACCTACTACAGCTGATTCTATGTTTTATATTTTTACATATATTTTTGTCTATCAGCTCCTTGTTATTAACATTGTCTTAGCGGTATTTAATCTTTTGCCTATTCCTCAATTTGATGGTGGGCACTTTTTAATGCATCTTGCGTTAAAATACAAAGTAAAATCAGTAGCAGAGTTTTACTATAAATATGACAAATATGGCATGTTCATTGTACTCCTTGTTTTAATGACTCCATTAAATGAGTATGTACTCTTTATGCCCGTACAATTTATAATTCATCTCTTATTATCTTAAAAAGGAAAAAAACATGAAATTTTATATAGGAACAGACCACGCAGGAATTGAACTCAAAGATTGGACCGTTGCACTTTTACAATCAAAAGGATATGAGGTTACAGATTTTGGGCCATACACAAAAGATAGAGTAGATTATCCTGATTATGCACATAAAGTAGCAACAGCTGTTTTGGAAAATGAAGGCACGCAGGGAATTTTAATCTGTGGTAGTGGTATCGGTATGAGTATGGCTGCAAATCGCCATCATGGTATTCGTGCTGCACTTTGTCATGATGCGTACACTGCTATGGTTGCAAGAGAGCATAATGATGCAAACATTTTATGTTTTGGTGAGCGTATAGTTGGAAAAGGTGTTGCAGAGTCTATTATCGATGCATGGCTTGCAAATGGATTTGAAGGTGGACGTCATATCAATAGAGTTGCTAAAATAGAGATAGACTAAGGAAAACAGATGTTTTGGGAATGGTCACTTTTAACGATACTCTCCATCGTTGCTATCTATCTTTTTGTAAAGATGTTTTACTTTAAGAGCATTACAAACAAAGAGCAAAGAAGCAACGATTTGATGAAATTAACACTGCAAGAGGCAGAAATTTTGATACGTAAGTATCAAATCCAACTCCAACGTGCCCTTGGTAATGTTGATATTTTAAGCGAAGAGTTAACTAAACTACGCAATGAATTAAAGGTACTTAAACAAAGAAACTCAAAACATCGTCAAGAAGTAGATCGACTCAATGCAAAAATTAAAGCCTTGGAGAGTCGTATTGATGCTCTATTATAAAGGATAAATGAGAATGCTAAGTATAAACGAAAAAGCTATTATTGAAAATTCAATCCGTGATATAAAAGATTTTCCAAAACCAGGAATTGTTTTTAAAGACATCACAACCCTTTTGAACAATAAAAAAGCCTATGCTACTTTGATGAACCATTTAAAGCAACGTTATGAAAAGTACAATTTAGACTACATTGCTGGTATTGATGCTCGTGGATTTATCTTTGGTGCAGCCCTAGCACAGATGCTTGGACTTGGATTTGTCCCTATCCGTAAAAAAGGAAAACTTCCATACACTACTATAAGCCAAAAGTATGCTCTTGAATATGGTGTTGATGAGATTGAAGTACACATCGATGCTTTTGGAGAAAAACAGGGTGCTCGTGTTTTAGTCATTGATGACTTAATAGCAACAGGTGGTACTGCAAATGCTGCTGCAACCTTGGTCAATCAAACAGGTGCTGTGTGTGTCGAGTGCTGCTTTATTATAGGACTTACCTTCCTTGATGGTATAAAAAAATTACAAGAGAAAACAGATGTTTACTCAGTTATAGAGGTGAATTAATGTATATCCCAACCCCTTCAAAATTTGATCCGGATGAAAATGGGCACTTTGGAATGTTTGGTGGGCGTTATGTCCCAGAAACACTTATGCCGGCCCTCCTAAAGTTGCGTGAAGAGTATGACAAAATTCGTTTTAACAAAGAGTTTTGGGCAGAAGTAGATTACTACTTAAAAGATTATGTAGGACGCCCTTCTCCACTCTATTTTGCAGCAAATATTTCCAAAGAACTTGGCGCAAAAATTTACTTAAAAAGAGAAGATTTAAACCATACAGGTGCACATAAAGTCAACAATGTCATAGCACAAGGGTTGATGGCAAAAAGACTTGG
>CAYRVR010000029.1:5491-10074 GCA_964427835.1 uncultured Sulfurimonas sp.
ACCAATGCAAGAGATACTTTTTACATCATCGGAACTGTCGCAGGGCCTCATCCTTACCCTATGATGGTACGAGATTTTCAAGCTATCATAGGCTGGGAAGCACGACAACAAATTTTAGAAAAAGAGAATCGTCTGCCTGATCATATCATTGCTTGTATTGGTGGTGGCAGCAATGCCATTGGAATGTTCCAGCACTTTTTAGAAGATGATGGTGTGGAGTGTATCGGTATTGAAGCTGGTGGACTCGGCATTGATGATAAAAATGGCTGTTCTTTGAAAAAAGGACGACCGGGAGTACTTCACGGACAGATGAGCTACCTCCTTCAAGATGAAGATGGACAGATTTTAGAAGCACACTCCATCTCTGCTGGGCTTGATTACCCCGGCATTGGACCTGAACACGCTTTTCATAATGACAACAAAAGTGTAACTTATGATTATATCACAGACCAAGAGGCACTCGATGCCTTTGTGTGGCTCAGCCAAAAAGAGGGAATTATCCCTGCGTTTGAGTCTTCTCACGCAGTAGCTTATCTTAAAAAATTACCAAATATTAAAGATAAACTTATCATTGTAAATCTCTCAGGACGTGGTGATAAAGATATGATACAGGCAAAAGATTTACTACATTTTGATTAAAGAGACTTAGGCAAGATGCATCTTGCCATATGTCTGTTTTTTTGCTTCTTTTAGAGCATACTGCGCTCTTGAAATGATTTCTTCTACAGTGTCATCATCCACAACTTCTGTCATACCAAATGCAAGTTCAGGCATAGTATTGCTCATTATCTCAATATTTGACAATTTTTGCTTTAATTTTTTCACCATTAATTCTCCAGCTTTCGCATTCGTATTTGGTAACAGAAGCACAAATTCCGATCCTGCCCATCTTGAGACAACATCAGATTCTCTAATTGTAGATTTAAGATTTTTTGCAAATTTTGCAATAATTTTTTCCCCTTTTTCCAATCCAAAAACAGCTATTAGTTTATTGATATTAATTAAACTTAAATAAATAACAGTTGCATTGGTTTTATACCGCTTACAATAATTTATTTGATGTTTTAAAATTGCTTGCATATGCATTTTTGATGTAAGCTTTGAAAGTTGATCAATAGTTGCAAGTTGTCCCAATTTATCTACACGAAGTTTATATTCTCTTAATTTGTAGAGTTGCTGACAATGGTAATTCACACGAGCAATAATCTCTTTTGAATCAAAAGGTTTTTTCATATAGTCAGAGACACCTGCTTTAAATGATTCATCTAAAAGCTTTCTATCATGTTCCTTAGCACTATCTATGTAAATTACAGGAATTTTCAAAGCTGTTGTGGATTGTGAGCATTTTACTACATCTTCAGCTTTAACGTATGAGACATGAGCATTGACAATTATCATATCATAGTCATTCTCTTTTAAATCCAATTTTTTTAAAGACTCCACATCATAAATAGGTGTACAAGTATAGCCTTCTTTTTGTAAAACACTCTCAAGTGTTTTAAAGTTTTTTTCATTTATTTCAATAATTAAAATTTGTTTGCTTATCATGAAAATCATTTTATCACAAAAAATATATTTTACCACTATATATTTTCTTCATTTCTAATAATTTGCTATTATACGAAGAAGAAAATTACAAAATGGAACAGATATGAATATAGAATTAATAACTACAGATGCACTCCCATCACAAAAAAACCTTACTGTTAAATTTATAACAGCAGAAAAACTAAAAAAAGCACAATTTAAAGAGACACTCAAAAAAGCAGGATTTAGAGCAGAGCAAGAGAGTTTGTGTCCTATGCATGGCAAATCTTTACTTTTTTGTGGTTTAGAAGATTACGCAAGTGATAATCTACGAACTGCTGCAGCAACCATTGCAAAAGCAATCAAATCTTTTGATTATAAATCACTCTCTATTGAGGTAGATAAAGATTCTCTCTCTCCTGTGGTGGAGGGACTTATTTTAGGTGGCTACGAGTTTAACAAATATAAAACAAAACCCAACAAGTCAAAAATTAAAAAAGTCTATCTTGCTTCAAACAATGTAAAAGAGCTTACAGATCTTTTTGAAGAGGCTATTGTTGTAGCTGAAGCAACATGTTTTACACGCGATATTGTAAATACTGCTCCAGATGATATGCATCCAGAAACACTGGCAAAACTGGCAAAAAAACTTGCAAAAGAGAATGATTTAGAGTGTAACATCCTTGATGAAAAAGCGCTTAAAAAAGAGAAATGTAATGCAATGCTTGCCGTTGGTCGCGCTTCACGCCATGGAAGTAAACTCATTCATCTTGCATACAAACCAAAAAATGCGAAAAAACTCATCTCTCTTGTAGGTAAAGGGCTTACTTATGACAGTGGAGGACTCAGTCTCAAACCTGCTACTTCTATGGTAACAATGAAGATGGACAAAGCGGGAGCTTGTGCGGTACTTGGTATCATAAAAGCAGTAAGTGAACTCAAACTCGACATTGAAGTCCATGCCTTTGTCGGTGCAGTTGAAAATATGATAGGTGGTGATGCCTATAAACCTGATGATGTGCTTGTCTCACGCAAGGGTGATACCATCGAAGTAAGAAATACTGATGCAGAGGGGCGCTTAGTGCTTGCGGATGTGCTTGACTATGCACAGGACAAAACAAACCCAGACTATCTTTTTGACTTTGCAACACTGACAGGCGCTTGTATGGTAGCACTTGGGCAATACACAACAGGTGTTATGGGACACTCAAGCCGACTCAAGCACAGTGTCAGTAAAGCGGCATCAGTTGCCGGAGAATTAACAGCTCCACTACCATTTAACAAACACCTCAAAAAACAGCTCAAAAGTGAGATAGCAGATATCTGTAATATCTCTAACAAGCCTTACGGTGGAGCAATCACGGCAGGACTCTTTTTAGATAACTTCATTAAAGAAGAGAACAAAGAGAAATGGCTCCATTTTGACATTGCAGGAAGTGCCTACACAGAAAGCCCATGGGATGTCAATGTTCATGGTGCAACAGGTGCCGGCGTGCGTTTTATGACACAATTTTTAAAAGGTGTCAAATAGTTGTGCTATAATTACGAAACTATTTTATAAAGGAGAGATTTATATGGTATTAAAAGCACTATTTGCAGCAGCATCACTACTGTTTAACAACTCTAAGCCATGCCATTGTCATCTCTTTTTTACACTCAAATCAAAACTTTTGGTTTTACTTAACCACTACATTCCTAGATGCCCTTTTTATACGGTCTGTTTTGCATTCCGTAGAACCGGTGTCCACCCTCCTCACGCAATATCCCTTTAATCAAAAAACTTTCACAAAAATAAATTAAATTACTCTCAAAAATGAGATAAAACAAAGGATATTGTAATGTCAAAAAATTATGTAATAGGATTTCCAAGAATTGGAGAACAACGCGAACTTAAATTTGCTCTTGAGAGCTACTGGGCGAAGAAAAGTGACTTCCAAGATGTGCAAAAAGTAGCAAGTGAACTCAAAAAACGACACTGGAGCTATCAAAAAGAAGCAGGTATAGATTTCATTTCATCAAATGATTTTTCTCTTTATGACACAATGCTCGATACTTCCATCTTACTCGGTGCTATTCCTAAAAGATTCCAGCACTTGCGTGAAGAGGAGCTCTACTTTGCTATGGCTCGTGGAAACAAAGAAGCAACTGCCTGTGAGATGACAAAATGGTTCAATACAAACTACCACTATATCGTGCCTGAACTCTCAAAAGATGATGAGTATAAACTAAACGCAGCGAAGCTTATCGCAGAGTACAAAGAGGCAAAAGCATTTGGACTCAAGACAAAAATCAACATCATAGGCCCTATCACTTATCTGGGACTTTCTAAACGCAGTGATGGTGGAGATACTTTTGAGCTTTTTGGTAAAATTTTACCACTCTATGAAGCACTCTTGCGTGAGATTGCTCTCCTTGATGAAAATGTGACTGTGCAGATTGATGAGCCGATTTTTGTTAAAGATTTAGATACAAAAGTACTCTCTCTTATTAAGCCGACATACGATAAATTAGCACTCATATCAAATAATATTAACATTGCAGTTGTGAGCTATTTTGAACATGCAACTGAAGCGACAAAAATCCTTGTAAACACACCTGTATGGGCAATTGGACTTGACTTTTTATATGGCAAAGAAAACTTTGAGAGCTTAGAGATTATTGCTAATTCAGGTAAAAAGCTTATCGCGGGAGTTGTTGATGGTAGGAATATCTGGAAGAGCAATATTGAAGCAACAGTTGCAAGCCTAGAGGAGATTGCAAAAGTAGTTAAAAAAGAGCAAATCATTGTCTCCTCTTCTTGTTCACTGCTACATGTTCCTTTCACTCTAAAATATGAAGAGAAAATGGATGCAGAGGTGAAAAACTGGCTGAGTTATGCTGTAGAGAAACTTGATGAGATTGCTCTTATCTCAAAACTCTTTTTTGAGGGAGAAGAGAGCCTCACGCAAGAGCAAAGAATTGCTTTAGATACTAACAAAGCGGCAAATCTCTCAAGAACTACATCAACACGCATCCATGATGCAAAAGTACAAGAACGCGTACAAAACATCACAAAA
>CAYRVR010000029.1:10174-11709 GCA_964427835.1 uncultured Sulfurimonas sp.
GAGAGAAATGATATGGTTGAGTACTTTGGAGAGCAGCTTAACGGATATGGTTTTAGTCAAAATGGTTGGGTGCAAAGCTATGGAAGCCGCTGCGTGAAGCCACCTTTTATTTATGGTGACATTAGCCGTCCAAAACCTATGACTGTTGATTGGATTACCTATGCACAGAGCAAAACTGACAAGGTGATGAAAGGGATGCTCACAGGGCCTGTAACCATTTTAAACTGGTCTTTTGTGCGTGATGATATGCCTCGTGGTGAAGTAAGCAAACAAATAGCACTTGGTATCTGTGATGAAGTGGATGACTTACAAAATGCTGGCATCGGGATGATTCAAGTCGATGAGGCTGCGTTTAAAGAGGGATACCCTTTGCGTGAGAGTAAAATTGCAGAGTATGAAGCATGGGCGGTAAGAGACTTTAAACTCTCAGTCAGTTCTGCAAAAAAAGAGACACAAATTCATACACATATGTGTTACAGTGAGTTTAATGACATCATCAAAACTATTGAAGCAATGGATGCTGATGTTATCTCCATAGAAACTGCAAGAAGTGGCAATGAACTGCTTAAAATCTTTGCAAAAGTGGGCTATAAACAAGAAGTAGGACCAGGGGTTTATGACATTCACTCACCGAGAATTCCTTCTGTTGAAGAGATTGTCACGCAGATTCATGCACTCTTGGAAGTTCTTCCAAAAGAGCAACTCTGGATTAACCCTGACTGTGGTCTAAAAACCCGTAAGTGGGAAGAGGTAAAACCGAGTTTGAAAAATATGGTAGAAGCTGTGAAAATCGTTCGTAACGAAACAAATTCACTATAGCTTTATATTTTTTTAACATAAACGAGAGTAAAATAAATAAATTTTTTCTTAAAGAAGGTGAATGTGCAAAAAAAAATATTTATTCTCGCTGTGGATGATGAACCTTTCAATCTCGACTTGATTGAAGCTGCATTTTTTCAATATATTGAGGTAGAGGTTATCCGTGCCAAGAGTGGCAAAGAAGCACTGGAACTTTTAGAAAAAAGAGGTAATTTTGATGTTGTTCTTTTAGATATCAGTATGCCTGAGATGGATGGCTTAGAGGTTCTTCAAGCCATCCGAAAAGAGGAAAAAAACCGTTATATTCCAATTTTAATGCTAACTGCCGATATTAATAAAGAGGCACAAGCACTTGAATTGGGTGCAAATGATTTCATCACAAAACCCTACAACCTTGATGTTATGTGTCAAAGAACACTCAACTATGCAAAACTTCATGCTTTTTATAAAGAAGTTACAAATCAAAAAGAGATTCTTGAAGAGAAAGTTCAAGAGAGAACTGTTGATTTGAGTAATGCTCTTCATTTAGCAAAAGAGGCAGAACAAGAGGTTGCATTTAGACTTGGTAAGGCAAGCGAGTTTAGAGATTTAGAGACTGGTGGGCACATCAAAAGAATGAGCCACTACTCTGCCCTACTTGCCAAACTCTATGGACTTGACAAGCAAGAGTGTGAGCTTATCTTAAACGCAGCGCCTCTTCATGACATAGGAAAAGT
>CAYRVR010000029.1:11809-22311 GCA_964427835.1 uncultured Sulfurimonas sp.
GATGTCTTTGATGCTCTAAGTTCCAAACGCTGTTATAAAGAGCCAATGGAGTTAGAAAAAGTGCTTTCAATCATTAAAGAGGGGTCAGGAATACATTTTGACCCAAAATTGACACAAATATTTTTAGATAATATTGATAAATTTTTGGAAATTAAAGATAAATTTCCAGATGAATCAAATTAAAGGCAAATATTTTGAAACACTTGACTTTTAAAATTGACAATACAAAAGAATACAAAAAGGCATGTAAAGAGGCACAAAAAGAGAAATATAGTTCACAACTTATACAGCTTTTTAGTGGTATTACACAAAAAAAGAAAATTCTTAAAATTTTACAACAACTCCATAAAGATTTCCCTCACGCAGTTATTATTGGAGCAACTACAGCAGGAGAGATATCTCACGCAACTATGTATGAGGACTCCTTTATTGTGAGTCTATCGCTCTTTAAAGAGACTAAGCTTCGTGCTCTTTATCAAAAAAGTATAGACAAAAAATCAGCAACTAATATCTCTAAAAAGCTCTATACAAAAGATACAAAAGCGACTATTCTTTTAAGCGAAGGACTTCAGGGTGATGATTATGATGGTTTTATTAAAACTATAAACAAAGAACATCCTAATATTATTTTAGCTGGTGGATTGGCTGGGGATAACTTCAAACTCAAAAAAACATATATCTTTTTAGGTACAGAAATTTATGATACAGGAGTGATTGTTCTTTCCCTCTCAAATAAAAATCTTATTGTTGACAATAACTATAATCTCAATTGGACACCTATAGGAAAAGAGTTTACCATCACGAAGTCAAAAGTAAATATTGTTTATGAAATAGACAATATGAGTGCTGTTACATTTTTTCAAAAATATTTGGGAGATGAAATTTTCAATGACACTACAACCATTACAAATTTTCAACTTCTTTATAAAGTAGGTACAACTACAGTTGCTCGTACTCCTTTAGCAATAGAAAATAATGCAATAGTACTCGCAGCAGATATACAAGAGGGGCAGAGGGTACAATTTGGTTTTTCAAATAAAGCAAACATTCTTCATGGAGCAGAAGATATAAACAATAAACTTTCACAACATGCTGTTGAAGCTATCTATATCTACTCTTGTGTTGCTCGAAAAGCACTACTGCATAAAGAGATTGAAAAAGAGTTTGCTGTTTTTGAAGAGCTTGCTCCAACTTCTGGTTTTTTCACCTATGGGGAGTTTTACAACACAACCAAAGAAAATGCTATTTTAAACTGTACAACAACACTTCTTTCACTTTCTGAAAGCAAAAAAATTAAAAAGAAAAAAAATATTATAAAAAAGGGACGAGATCTAGAGTCCGCAACATTTAATGCTCTTGCTCATTTTATTGCACAAACATCAAAAGAACTCCAAAATAACACCCAACTACTTAATCAATACAAAGAGGGAGTTGATAAATCACTTTTGGTTTCTAAAACCGACATAAATGGTGCTATTACTTATGTCAATGAAAATTTTTGTAAAGTAAGCCAGTATTCCAAAGAGGAGCTTATAGGTAAAAATCATAATATCATTAAAGATCCACATTGTGCACATGCAATTTTTAAAAAGATGTGGGAAACTATCTTAGCTGGAGATATATGGAAAGGAATTTTTTCCAATAGAGCAAAAGATGGCTCTATTTATTATGTTGATGCGACTATCATGCCAATTTTTGATGAGAAACACCATATAAAAGAGTTTATAGCTATTCGTCAAGATATAACAAAATATATAAAATCCAATAAAAAAATACAGGCAAAAGAGAATCTTATTAATGCAATCTTTAATAATCAAGATAGTATAGTTCTTTTCTCTTCAAATACAAGAGGAATGATTAGTGTTAATAAAAAACTTTTTTATTATCTTGACTACAAAGACTTTGAAGATTTTAAATCTAAACATGCCTGCATTTGTGAACTTTTCTTGGAAGAAGAGGGATATATCTACACAAAAAAATATCCAAACTGGATTGATTACGTTAATGATAACAGAGATAAAGAACACAAAGTAAAAATCATCACAAAAGATGGTATCAAACGCACTTTTAAATTGGTAAGCAACCGATTTTCCGATGATGAGTTTATTATTAATATGTACGATATTACAGAACTTGAAAATGCTTTGCATAGAGCATACGCTTCTGAACAGGCAAAATCACAATTTTTATCTAATATGTCTCATGAAATCCGTACTCCTCTGAACGGGATTATTGGTTTTACAGATGTTTTATTAAAAAAAGATTTAGAAAAAGAGAATCGTCGTTATGTAGAGATTATCCACAGTAGTGGGTCAACGCTTTTGAATGTTGTCAATGATATTTTAGATTATTCTAAAATTGAAAGTGGAGAACTCTCTCTTTATGCTACAGAATCAAACCTCTTTCATGAAGTAGAGAGTAGTATTGCAACCTTCAGTGCTATTGCAAAACAAAAACATATAGAATATTTCACCTATATTAATCCAAATATGCCTCAAATACTAAAGTGTGATGCACAACGCATTAAACAAGTTATTAATAATCTCATTAGTAATGCTATGAAATTTACACCACAATATGGTCGAGTCTCTGTTAGCATAGACTTTTTAGGTGAAGAAGATGGGGATGCTCTTTTAAAATTCAGTGTTCAAGATACGGGGGTTGGAATAGCAAAAGAGAAACAAAAAACCATTTTTAAAGCTTTTTCACAAGCAGACAACTCTATTAGCCGTGAATTTGGGGGTACAGGTTTAGGTTTAGCTATCAGTAATAGATATATTGAAATGATGGGTTCAAACATTCAAGTTAAAAGTGAACTTAAAAAAGGGAGTGAATTTTTCTTTACACTTATGTTACCTATTGTAGATAACAATAAAGCATTAGAACAAGATAGTGACAAAGAAGAGATAAATAAACTACATATTACAATCTTTGACACAAACCAAAAAGATGTATGTGCTATCAATAAAAATATTACTCATTACTTAGATAATTGGAATATTCATCATACAACTATCTCAAATTTAGAAGCAATGCAACCAAAAACAGATATTCTCATCATATGCTCTCAACTTTTTAATCAACAAGAGTGTTTAAAACATTTGAATAACTTTACTAACCTGCATATTATTTTTGTTGAAGGCGTTGAGCCTATTCAAAACCATTGTATGCATGAACGATTTCATATTTTAGAACAGCCTATTACGCCATCTGGATTTTTTGATGAGCTAATGGATCACACTCACTCAGATAAAAGTATAATTTCAAAAAGCACCGCACAAACAGAAAAAATCTATCAGGGTCATATTTTAGTTGCAGAAGATAACGAAACAAACCAAATGCTTATATCACTTCTTCTTGATGAAAGAGATCTTCATTATACTCTTGTAAATAATGGTCAAGAGGCAGTCGATAAAATAGCACAAGAGAGTGGAAAGTATGATTTAATACTCATGGATATTAATATGCCTGTTCTTGATGGTGTGAGTGCTACAAAACTCTTGCGTGAGCGTGAATTTATGCGACCAATTGTTTCTCTTTCTGCAAATGTCATAGAAAAAGACAAAGAGTCCTTTTTGAATGCCGGTATTACAGCAACACTGAACAAACCTATAGTTCCCCAAGAGCTTGATGCTGTTTTAGAACAATATCTAAAGAATGTGCCTTCCAAGCAAGAGAAGTTACCTATAGAGTTTGATACAGTAGATATTCGTTCAATTATGAAAAGTTTAGGAATTTCCAATGAGGCAATGGTAAAAAAACTTTTACAAAGTCTTGCTACATCACTACAAAGTATATTAAAAACATTCAAAGAAGATGAAATCGATAAAACAACCATTCATAAACTTCGTGGTGTTGTAGGCAATATGCGTATGAAAATACTCTATGAATTAGCATCTCAATATGAAAATAGTATTGAAACATTAGAAAATGAAAAAAAAGAAGAGATTCGACAACTTTTTATTGAACATATTAAGCACTTACTTAACGAGCTTTAAGAAGTCGAAGGGTATCTATTCCATAAAATTCTTTTAATTCCGCATAGAGTTCTGGGAAATGTTTTTTGAGACTCTGTGGAGCCTCAAAAAAACGCTCACTTACAACAGCAAAAAATTCGGCTTCATTCGTAGCTGCATAGGAACCAAGGAGCTTATATTTTCCCCACTCACGATTTTTTAATGCAACATCGTTGAGCTTTTTATAATCTCCAAAAAGTACACGTGTCCATTCATCATATTTCGATTTTTCAATTGGGGGAACACCATCGATTTCACCATCCATAAAATCAATTTCATGCGCAAATTCATGAACAATTACATTATCATGGCGTAAATGGTATGCCTCTCTTTTTGCATCATGCCAAACAAGGATGACCGTATCATTTGCCGATTGTCCATCTATAAGAAATTTCTCTTTTGTATAAATACCATTTTGTGCTTGAATATTATCAAACGCAACGGCTGAAGGGTAAACAATAATCGTTTTAAGATTATCGTAACAATTTGTAGTTGTTTTATGTAGGAGTAAAAGACAGGCGTAAAAAGCAATGACAACTTTCATTTCAGCAGTAACTTCTATGGAAACACCTATAAACTCTTTCGTATTTGCAAAAACCATTATAGAGTGTTCAATTGTAACTTTTTCATCAGGTGAAAGATGTTGGTAATGAGGAATTTTTTGTAAGTATTTTCTATGTTCTTCTGGAAAAGGAAGTGAAAGAAGCTTTTTTAAACGCAGCGCTTCACGGAGTTTCAGTAAAAAGTATAAGCTATAAGCAATAACACCTACTCCAGCAAAGAATAGGAGTAAGGCTAAATAGTAATTTTGAGACATCTGTTAAAAGTCATCATCTTTATCAAACTCTTCTAACTCTTTTTGATACTTTGCATCCTCTATTTTTTTCAACTCAGCATCACTCATCATCATTGTCTTAATTTTTTTTGTAAGTGCTGTTCTATCTTCAAGTTTTGTCATATAAGCATATGTACCATAAAATATGGCAACAACTGTAACTGTCAAAATGAGCTTTTGTGTAAATGTAAATTTTTGCACAGGGTCTTTCGTACGCATTTCACATACTCCACCAGGACAGTGTGTTGGCGCTGTTTTTTTAACAAGATGAAAAATTTTACATCCTACACAAACCGAAAATGCTGATTCAAAAAAAAGTAATGCCATACAAATAAGACATACAAGTACTTTAATAGGATTTGGTTGGAAATCTATAACAAGGTAATAAAACATTGGCCATGCAAGTATCATCCCTAAAAGCCACGCAAAACGTTTTTGTTCTGCTCCAACATATTCTGGCGTTTGATGACGCACAAAAAAACGCCCCAATAAAAGACTTGGTGCATAACGAGGCTGGATAACACGTATTGTAAAATCAATCGCAAAAAATGTAACAAAATACTCAGAAAAAACGGCCGTACCAAGCATTACACCATTGGTAAGACCTATAAATGCTCCAATAAATAAAATTCCTGCAGCAGCGCGTGCTTCACGTTCATTTAAAACCCGTACATCATACCCTGGAACTTTTTCACCATACGCAAAGAACTCTTTTAATGCTGACATAATTAATTAACAACCTTTGATTTTTTTAATGCTTCTTGAATCTCTTCAACCGAGACATCACCTTCTAATGACAAATGCACATCACCATCTTCTCCGTGAACTTGCATATCTGAAATTTTCGCCTTTGTATCATCACTCATACATTCACATTTACCAGTTGAACAATTTTGCACCATTGTTACAATATTTTGCTTTTCAACACTACCAAGAAAGTTTATTTTTACACCATCTTCTGTTTTACTAACTGTTTTTTTCATATCACTACCTTTACTTTTTTTATGAAACACTATAACATAAATTTACAAATACATCAATATATCTTGATATTTAGTATGTCTCTCTTTTCTCTTTCAAAAAATAAAACATAGCTGTTTCTGTAAAATAAGGCCCAAAGACATTAAAAACGGGAATAAAGTTAAAAAGGGAACCAACAAAGCTAATTCCCCATAATCCAAACTTGTACTCTTTCAATTTTGCTTCATCTACTTCACCAAAGACATACGCAGCTGTATCACTTGCCAACGTATCTTTCATAAGCCATACCCAAAGTCCAACAAGTAAAATAAAATTTATAACAGGAATAAAAAGCAAAGGAAAAGAGACTATGGAAAGTCCTGTAAATATTGCCGTGTCTCGCAATGTTTTTTTAATACTTTTGTACTCATACTCATCATACATTGTGTCATATGGAAAATGTTTTTCTCGTATTTCACTCAAAAAAGTCGTAGAGAACATACTTGTTACAAAAATCAAACTAACAATGATTGCCGTATAAATAATATAAAAACCAATGAGGTATGCGAGCCCTTTTTCTATAGTCTCAAAAGGAAGCCATGTCAAAAGTTTTAAAAACTGTGCATAAATATAGCCACCTTCAAAAAACCACACAATACTCCAAAAAAGCGCACTCAAAAGCCCAACCATCATAGAAAAAGAGGCATATTTTTCACGTTCAAGTTTTTCTACTATCATATTTCCAAAGAAGGCAAATATAAGGGCAAAAGTGATTAAAACAGCCTGCAACCATAAAAATGTTGAAAGCATCCATGCACCATTTGAGCGAAGCATTGAAAAGGGAATATATGTTAAAATAGAGCTTGTAAAAGAGACTATATCATTCCAAAAGAACAAACCTACAACAACCCAAACAGCACTCACGACAATACCACTTAACATTGCAAACTTCATTGTACTCGCTCGCAGTATTTCCTTCAATCCAAAAATTATCGCATCCATAAAATCTTGCATCTATCTTCCTTTGTTATTCTTGTAATTATATCTCTTTTTCATCCTAAAAGTACCTCTTTTTTCATAATTGTTAAATTTTTATCAAAGTTATAAACTACTATTTCCCCCGTTGGAATCTCAAATCTAACAATATCTTCTTTACTCATTTTTTCAAGATACATAACTAAAGCACGAAGAGAATTTCCATGTGCTGATATAAAAACAGTTTTGCCCTCTTGCAGTTGAGGAAGGATCATCTCTTCATAATAAGAAACAACTCTTTTTTTTGTCATCTCCAAAGATTCACTCAAAGGCAATTCATCTTTAGAAATATTTTCATATTTTTTCTCTCTCCAGACAACTCTCTCATCATCTTCAGAGAGTGGAGGAGGAGCAACATCATAACCACGTCGCACAGCTAAAAATTTCTCTTGAGAGTACTCTTTTTTCACAAACTCTTTGTTTTTTCCCTGCCAATCACCATAATGACGCTCATTGAGTTTATAAGATCGCAGTATATCTATATGCTCCCACTCCAACTCTTCTAAAGCCAAATTTGCCGTATGGATGGCGCGCTTAAGCCATGATGTAAAACAGATATCGGGGTAAATCTTCTCTTTTTTCAAAACACGCCCTACCCGTTTTGCTTCTTCTCTTCCCTGCTCACTAAGTGATACATCTGTCCATCCGGTAAAACGATTTTGCAAATTATAAACACTTTGCCCATGGCGAACTAAAATTAATCGTGCTTCTTTCATCTTCCTAACTCCTCTGCAAAGTAAGAACTTCTCACAAGTATTCCAGAAGCTACCGCTTCAAATCCCATACGGTAAGCTTCACTCTTTATATCTTCAAAAAACTCCGGTGTATAGTACTTTTCTACTCTGTGATGTTTGGGTGTCGGTTGGAGGTACTGCCCAATTGTAAGCTCACGTACACCGACATCAAGCAAATCTTGCATCGTCTCACACAACTCTGCTTCTTTTTCACCAAGACCGACCATAAGCGATGATTTGATTCGTGTTTGTGTATGCTTTGCATAATATTGTAAAACCTTTAAAGAACGCTCATAATCACTTTGTGGCCGTACGGTTTTACTCAGTCGCCTCACCGTCTCTTGATTGTGTGCAAGTTTAAAAACATCACTTTGTATAATTGTATCCAAAGAGGGTATATGAAAGCGAAAATCAGGTGTTAAAAGCTCTATTTTTATCTGAGGGTTTTTCTCTTTTATAGCTCGTACACACGCTGCAAAATGCCCTGCACCATAATCTTTTAAATCATCTCTATCAACCGAAGTAATGACAACATACTCTAGTCCCAAAGCAGCAATAGCCTCAGCCAAGTGCTGTGGTTCTGTAGCATCTACATGCTGGCCATGCCCTGTTTTTACATTACAAAAACTGCAAGCACGACTGCAAACATCTCCCAAAATCATAAAAGTAGCACTGCTGCGACTGTAGCATTCTGCTCTGTTTGGACACATTGCTGCTTCACAGACACTTGTGAGATTTTGCTCTTGTAAAATAGTCTGCATCTTGTGCACATATTCAGGATGGGGTGCTTTTACTTTTGGTTTATAGGACTGCATCATTAAAACTTTTTGCAATTTTATCTATCATCTCATTTTCTAGTGCCTCTTGCGTGAGAGAGAGACCCTCATTTGCAAGTGAAGTAGGCACGACTCCTTTAAGATTACAAGGATTTACCTGTGCATGAAATGCCAAATCAACATCACGATTGAGTGCCACACCATGAAGTGAAACGCCTTGGGAATATCGAAATCCCAAAGAGGCAATTTTTCGGTTTTGAATGTAAAAACCTGCCTGCTTTTTATCATAATAGACATCTGCCAAATGCTCTGCAAAAAAATGCTCAAACGCAGTGAGAACTTTTTTGTAAAACAGAGCAGGATTTTTCACAGCAAAACAGAAGTAAAATATACTCTGCCCCGGTGAATGGCAGGTGATGGAGCCTCCTCGGTCACTTTGAACAACATCAACACAAAACTTTTCCTTTGTATCTCTGCCGATGGTAAAAATATTAGGGTGAGAACAGAGAATAAGATGGTTTTGTCCATCTTGCATAGCTTTTTCATGCACATTTTGCATCATTTCCCTTGCTTTTTTATACTCCACTTCACCCCAATTATGCACTATCATAACTTGTAAAATGTTCTCTCTAAAGCTTCAGAAAAAGTCGGATGTGCCAAAATAGTACGCTTTGCCTGCTCTTTGTCCATCTCACCCGCTAAACTCATAGCAACCGTAGCGATGAGCTCTTCTGCGTGAGGAGCAAGTATCTCAGCACCTAAAATAAAGCCCTCATCATCAACATAACTCACCATAATCCCCTTACTCGCATGGTTATACACCGAGTAGGTAAATTGATTGAGAGTAACAAGACTCTCTTTATATGCTGTTTTTTCTTTTTCAAGCTCACTTTTTGTTTTTCCAACGGATGCATAACTCATAGGCAGGGTATGAATAAATTTGACAATATGCTCTAAACGCAGCGTTCGCGGATTTTTCCCTAAAATACGCTCTGTGACATTTAAAACCTCTGCACGAGCAGCATGGGCAAGCTGTACCTTTGCATTACAGTCTCCAATGGCAAAATGGTCTTGCAGTGTCGTCTCAAAATACTCATCTGTTACTATACCACGCCCTACTTCCACCTCATCACACGCAACAACATCAACATTTGCACGGCGTCCCGTAGCGACTAAAAGCATCTCAAAATAGTTACTACTTCCATCCTCATAACTTATATGTACACCTCTTTTTGTGCTTTTTGCACTCTCTATTGTATGATTTTGCAAAATATTAACACCAAGCTTTTCGAGCTGCGTTTGCAATGCACCAGAGATTTTTTCATGTGCCTTCTTCATAATTTTATCATGACGGTTTACCAGCGTTACTCCAACACCTGCCGTTGCAAAAAAACTCGCCATCTCAAGCCCGATAGCTCCAACTCCATAAATAGCAATATTTTTTGGCAACTCTTTAAGATTTAAAACCTCATCACTTGTAATGATATCTTTGGCATTGTACTCTATACCATTAGGAATAAAAGTCGATGAACCCGTACCCATCACCACATACTTCGCTTCTAAAATCTCGCCATTTACTGCAACCTTATAAGGAGCGATGAGCTTCGCATCCCCTTCAATGAGTTCTATATGACTACACTGCTGTTTTACTACTTTTGTCACACTTTTTAAAAGAGCATCTTTTTTGTCAAAAAGTGTTGCTTGATTCAAAGACAAAGAACCATCAACTATCTCATTTTGACTCTCATAAACTACATTTGAATAGTGCAAAAACATCTTAGAGGGAATACACCCCTTATGCAGACACACCCCTCCAAGCTGATTCATATCACGCTCAATAAGTGCCACCTTCTTACCATTTTTTGCAGCAACAATCGCTCCCGCATAATTAAGCCCACCACCTATGTAAATAATGTCATACATTTGTCTCTTCCTTAAAGTTCAAAGGCTCACGCAAAGCATTTTTTATATCTCGCATAAAAAGCCCTGCTTCATATCCATTAATCAAACGATGGTCTGCTGTGAGTGTAAGTGAAATTTCTCCATTTTTTATAGCACCAATAGCTAAGATTGCAGCGTCATCTTTATTTATCATTGCATCAAAACGCTCAACACCGAGCATACCAAGATTGGATATTCCAAAAGT
>CAYRVR010000030.1:0-14052 GCA_964427835.1 uncultured Sulfurimonas sp.
GGTATTATTTTTGTTGCAATTTTTGCAGCAGCAGCAACTGCTATTGCACAAATAGCATTTATAAAAAATCTTGGAATATCTCCACTTGTTATCGGTATTGTGTTGGGTATTTTTTATGCAAATACATTGCATAATCATATTCCAAGTGCGTGGGGAACAGGTATAACTTTTTCAGGGAAAAAGATTTTACGTTTTGCTATCGTAGTATATGGTTTTAGAATTACATTCCAACAAATTATGGAAGTAGGTTTAAGTGGCTTTACTGTTTCACTTATTATGCTTTCAACAACTTTTTTACTTGGAACATACTTAGGTATTAAAGCTTTTAAAATGGACAAAGAAACATCTATGCTTACAGCTGCTGGTGGGGCTGTATGTGGTGCGGCAGCAGTTCTTGCAACAGAACCTGTTTTAAAGGCAGAGGGCTATAAAACAGCTGTTGCTGTTTCAATGGTTGTTCTTTTTGGAACAGTTTCAATGTTCCTTTATCCTGTACTTTATGCTTCTATTATTGAACCGGCAGTAGGGTTTTTACACATGACTCCTGAACAGTTTGGTATTTATACAGGTGGTACAATCCATGAAGTTGCACAGGTTGTAGCTGTTCCTGCTTCTATTCCTGTTGCATCTATGCACATGGCAAACGCAGCACAACTTCATACAGTAATGGCAAATGATGCTGTTATTGTAAAAATGACACGTGTTATTATGATCGCGCCTATGTTGATTGTTCTTGGTATTTACCTTTCAATGCAAGCGAAGAAAAATGGAACAGCTGGCGGTAAATTACAACTTGTTATTCCTTGGTTTGCTGTATATTTTATTGGTGTTGCTGGTTTTAACTCATTTCACCTTATTCCAGATAACATCGTAGCTGTTATTAATCAAATCGATACATTCCTTTTAACTATGGCAATGACTGCTCTTGGTATGGGAACAATCTTTGCAAAATTCAAAGGTTTAGGTCTTGCACCGCTTTATACTGCTGGTTCTATGTTTGTATGGCTTGTGGTTGGTGGTTTTGTAATTACAAAAGCAGTAACAGCTGTTTTAGGATAATAGGTTTACATATACTTTAATAAAACTATTTAAAAAAAGATTATATAATCGTATTAAATAGTTTTAAAGGAGCCTAAAAAGGGATGTCTCACCTTCCAAATACACTTAACTCTTTTTGGCTTTGGCGTGAAGTATATGAAAAGCTGGGTATTTCCAACCCGGCATATAAATATTGGAAAAATACTTCGACTTTAAAGCTTAACAATAAATACCTTTTTATTCAAAAAAACACACTTCCAAAAAAGCATGAACATATAGAAGAAGTTTTAACAGACATTTCCGGACATCTTCCTATTAAGTATGCATCCGACCAATTACATGTAAGTGAACATTTGTTCTCATCTGACAAAATGTCGTTGCATAGGGAGTTTGAATATAAATTTGTTGCAGATGTAAAGTTTGTTAATATCCGGAAGTTTTTTCGTGAGAATGGTATAAAAGTTTCAAAAAACTCTCTAGTGCAACTCGCAAAAATAAAAGATTTGGAGATAACTCCGGAGTCAACTTTTTATAATTTGAAAAATGATTATGCAATAGTGGTGTATGACTGATGGATATGTTTTACATAGGTTTCCGTGATCCTCTCTTTTCGCTCATTGTTTTTTTTACCATTATCTTTGTTATAACTTTTTTTTCTTACTGGTGGGGACGCTATAAACGCAAAGAAAATTCCCATCATCTTGATAAATTTTTAGAGCAGTTTCATGCCCTTCCAACACAAAATGAGTTACAGGTTTTAATTTCAAAAGGAGAACTCTCTGAAAAATTATGGTTACTGCTTGCTTCTTCGTATTCAAAAAATGGTGAGTATGAAAAGAGCATTGAAATATATAATGAGTTACTCAAAGTTAGCGATAAAAAGAACATTTATGAGACAATGTTTCTACTAGGAAAAACTTATTTCAAAGCAGGTTTTTTAGAACGCTCAAGACAGATGTTCTTAGAGATTTTAAAGTACAATCCACGGACACCACAAGCGCTTCATTATTTATTGCTCGTTTATGAGTATATGCGAGATTACAAGGCGGCTTTGGATGTATTGGAACCTTTAGATGAGTTGCAGGAAGATGTTGCTGTAGATAAGTACTACTTGCATGCTTTAGCCCTCTTGAATGATAGTGAGGTGAGTCAAGAAAAAAAGGTGCAACAACTTCTTGAGATTTACCAAAAATCTACTAAGTTGGCTTATTTGATATTTGAGTATATTTTCCGTGTGGATCCTATTTTAGCATGGGAAAATTTTCGGCTTGAAGATGCAGAAATCCTCACAGAACTCCTTTGGAAAATCGATTCAAAAGATTTGAATTTGGATATAATTACAAAGAGTAACTATTTACAAGAACTTTATAGCGCACGCGGAGATATTACCCTTGCTAAACGCAGTGATATATTTGAATTTGATATTTTAATACAACTCCAAGGCAGAGCAAATGCAACGCTAAGTTTTGAGTATGTTTGTTCAGATTGTAGGGGTACATTTCCTTTTGCATTTACAAGATGCAGTAGTTGTCATGCTATCGGAAGTGCAGTGGTAGAGTATAGTGTGAGTAAAGATTATAGTAAGGAATTTGGTGAAGAAAATAACTCTTTTCAGTGATGGCAGTGCTTTGGGAAATCCAGGGCCTGGTGGATATGGTGTTATACTACGTTATGGGGATAAAGAGAGGGAGCTTTCTGGCTATGAACTCCATACAACAAACAACAGGATGGAACTTAAAGGGGTCATTGAGGGGCTTAAGGCACTCAAGGAGCCTTGTGATGTTACGGTGATATCTGATTCATCGTATGTGATCAAGGGGATGACAGAGTGGCTTCCAAATTGGGTAAAGAGGGATTTTAAGAAGGTAAAGAATCCAGATTTATGGAGAGAGTACATTGCAGTTTCTAAGCCACATACGATTACAGCTTTTTGGGTTCGCGGTCATGATGGACATGTAGAGAATGAAAGGTGTGATACTTTGGCAAAAGAGGCGGCAACAAAGGCTAAGGCTTTATTATAAGAAATAGGAAAAGATTATGCATAAAAATATAGAGAGTTTGGAGAAAGATTTAGGGTATGAATTTCAAGACAAAAAGCTCATTATCGAAGCGCTGACACATAAAAGCTATAAGCAGCCCTACGATAACGAGCGATTAGAATTTCTTGGGGATGCTGTACTTGATTTAGTTGTTGGAGAATATCTGTATAAAAAGTTTCAGACTTCTGATGAGGGAAAACTTTCAAAAATACGGGCTTCTCTTGTAAATGAAACAGGATTTGATAAACTAGCAAGAGCGCTGCGTTTAGGAGATTATATTTTACTCTCTAATGCTGAAGAGAACAATGGCGGTAGAGAAAAATCATCTCTGCTTTCAAATGCTTTTGAAGCAATTATGGGGGCAATGTATTTAGAAGCAGGTTTAGAAACAGTTGAAAAAATTGCGATTCGGCTTATTGAGGAAAATCATAAAGAGATTTCACTCGATTCGTTATTTAGAGACTTTAAAACAACTCTGCAAGAACTTACACAGGCGCAATTTGGCATTACTCCGGAGTATAAAGTGTTAGCTTCAAGGGGTCCAGACCATAAAAAAGAGTTTGAAGTGGGTGTTTTTATAGAAGATCGTGAGTATGCACGGGCAAGTGGTAAAAGCAAAAAGATTGCACAACAAGAAGCAGCGAGAATGGCTGTAGAGATGTTAAAGAAGGAAAAATAGTGAACAGTTTTGGAATAAAGTTGAAATTCTCAACATTTGGAGAGTCTCACGGAAAGGCAATAGGATGTTTACTTGATGGCGTGCCTGCTGGTTTGGATATTGATGAAGCATACATTCAGAGTGAACTTGACAGAAGAAAACCAGGGAAAAGTGAGTTTGAAACAGCTCGTAAAGAGGCGGATAAAGTAGAAATTCTTAGTGGTGTTTTTGAAGGAAAAAGTACAGGAACACCAATTGCAATGGTGATCTACAACACAAACCAAAAATCAAAAGATTACTCTAACATTAAAGATGTCTTCCGCCCAGGGCATGCAGACTTTACCTATTTTCACAAATATGGAATTCGAGACTATCGCGGCGGTGGACGCAGCTCTGCACGTGAGACAGCAGCAAGAGTAGCTGCAGGTGCTATTGCTAAACTACTACTGCGAGAATTAGAGATTAGTGTAGTAAGTGGTATTAGTGAAGTTGCAGGTATTCAAGGTGATAATTTTGATTATGAAGCGGCTAAAAAGAGTATTATTTATGCGTTAGATGCAAACAAAGAAGCAGCACAAAAAGAGGCTATACTCACGGCAAAAAAGGCACACGATTCTGTTGGAGGTGTCTCTCGCGTTCTTATAAAAGGTGCACCAGCAGGACTTGGAGAGCCACTTTACTATAAACTTGATGGAGTCCTCGCAGATGCTATGATGGGGCTAAACGCAGTCAAAGCTGTAGAGATTGGTGATGGTGTGCTAAGTGCAAGAAAACATGGTTCACAAAATAATGATCCTATACGTGCAAATGGTTTTGAATCAAATCATGCAGGGGGAATATTGGGTGGTATTAGTAATGGAGAGGATATTGTTGTGAATGTCTATTTTAAGCCAACGCCATCTATCTTCCAAGAGCAACATACTGTTACAACTCACAATGAAGAGGTAGATTTTGCTCTCAAAGGTAGGCATGACCCTTGTGTCGCTATAAGAGGTACTGTTGTGTGTGAAGCAATGGCAGCGCTTGTTATCGCTGATATGCTTCTACTAAATATGGGCGCAACAATGGGTGGTATAAAAAGATACTACCACTCCTCTTAAAAAGTTCACTTTAAAAGTCTTCGTCATCTCCAAAGGCTTTTTCTGCCTCTTTTTCAAACTGTAGATCTTTTTCTTTTTTGAGCTGTGCTTTTGTCAGTACAGCATCATGTAAAAATGCACCAAAAAATGTCTTTGAAGGTACTTTTGAGAGAAAAAGATATAACCCAAGTGTGAGTGCAAGGAGGGTTATTCCCGCAATGATTTTTTGTGTAATGTTGAACATTTGAATAGGTTCTTTGATACGCATTTCACATACTCCGCCAGGGCAATGTTTTGGGTCTTCTCGTGTAATTACTTTATAAATCATACACCCTACACAAACAGAAAAGGCACTCTCTAGAAACATAAGGGTGATACAAAGAACACAAATGAGTACTTTATAGAAGGTAATATCCCAATGCAGTACAAACCACTGCATCATTGGAATGGCAATCAGCCAGCCTAATGTCCAGGCAAAACGTTTTTGTAAGCCACCTACATACTCAGGTTTTTGATTTTGTACCACCAATTTTCCAAGCAGTAGTGAAGGAGAATACTTAGGACTAATGATTCTTGCGGTAAAGTCGATAAATAAAAATGTTAGATAGACTCTTGCTACAATGACATGACCAAATCCAATACCAACAAAGATGACAATAGTACCGAGCATACCTAAAATCCCTGCTGCGGCTCTTGCTTCTCTTTCGTTTATGACTGTGACATCATAGCCAGGAACTTTTTCCCCATATTCATAGAGAAATTTTTTTATGTTCATATTTATTTCCTTTATTGAGTTATTTCATTGAGAATTTTTACAATTGTTGATTGTGCTTTTTGGAGTGGTTGTATTGATTGCATATCCTTAATGTTGAGGGTATGAATCCAGTTGTTTACTCCTAAAAATCCCATGTGTATTTTATTTTCATTTTTTAATTTATAGATGTAAAATGAGCAGGGCGCCCATGCACCAGCCTCAGGATGAAGTTTTGAGACAGGGAAAATAACATCAAATTTACATATAGAATAAGTATGGTAAAAATCATATCTGTTATAGTCATGTTGTTCAAATATTTCTTCTTGTAGATTCATAAAATTTGGAAATAAAAATCCATACGGCTCCATCTCTGCTTCAAATTCTGCTTCAAAATCTTCAATGTAATCATCCCAATTGCCATCATCTTCAAGTTTTACAGGAGTTGTAAAATTGACTTGATATGATTGATTTTCATTTGGCGATTGAAAATGGAGTGCTTTAAAGTGGCCATCTGGTAAAGCTAAATGCAGTGCTTTTTTTATAAGTTTTTCATACGATATAAGATCAGGATCATCAAGAGGAATATGTGCTGCTCTTGCCATGCCATTGCGCGTGAGGGTCGCGATATTAATGGTATTACTTTTGGTATATATAGACATGGTTAATGGTGTTAATGCACCAAATTGCGGATATTTTTTGATGAGTCGAAAAGTGATATCATTATTTATAAACATTGCGAGATTGTAATGTTTATAATATGTTTTTGCAAACCTTGCTTGAAAAGGTTTGTTCATATCGTTGTTGCCTACAATAGTTAAACCTGCCTTTTCAAAAGCAATTTCTACTGTATGTGCATTAAGTTTACCATCTTGGTTATTGGCACTATAGACCTGTACATTTTGTTTAGGAGTGGAAGATTGTGCAGGTGGTCGTATCTTTTGTGTTGTAGTACATCCTACAAGGGTAAAAATAAGGGATAAAAAGAGCGTGAATTTTATTATTGTATACACGAAAAAGTCCTTTAAAAAAATAGATATTACTTTAGCATTGTTTATCTATATAATTTATTAATTATTTTAAAAAGTTATAGTTTCTCCGACTTTTATCTTTGTCTTTTGACTAATTACTTTTGCAAATATACCTCTGTCATTCTTTAATAGTTTTGGTAATTTTGAATTGATTGTTGTAAGCCCTTTGCATAGAGTACAGTTTTGCGTTATTTCAAGTGTAGCATTCCCTATATGTAGCCTATCACCTGCTTGTAAAGCATAAGGATTTACATCTACTAAAATGTTTTCACCAAGAATACCATTTGTAATATCAATGCCATTTTTTTTTGCTAAATCATAGCTATCAAGTGATGTGATTAAAACAGACCTCTGTGGATCTTTTGCATAAAACTTATCGCCTAGGATTCCATCTGCATCAAGTTCTACTTCTGATAAAGAGACCCTTGTTTTATCTTCATTATTTTGTGTAATAAATAATTTTACAATTTTTCCTGTTGTAGTTGTACTCATTATAACTCTTTTTTATTGTATTATTTTTGTGTAATTATAACCAAAGATGAGTAGTAGAAGATAAATAGATGTAAGAGAAAAAGATTTTGAGGAGAAAATACTCCTCAAAATAAAAAAAAGTAAAAATTATTTAATTTTTGCTTTTCCTTTATATGTTTTACCTTTAAGGTCAACAGCAACTAATTCTACTTTGTCATTTTTTGCACCAATACCTTTGAATGCGAATTTAAAGATTGGATTTTTAGATAAAAATTGTGAAGTTGACATATCAGCAACTGTTTCACCATTTACAGTAGCAGTTAAGTGAGTGATAAAGTTTGCATTATCTCTGCTTCCTGTTTTTTTCTCTGCCATATTGTATGTCATCATTGGATGTTTGATCATCGCTTTAACACTAACAACACCATTTTTTAATTTTGCTTTTGCTTTAATTCCAGCCATTTTAGTTCCTTAATATTTATTTTTTAGTTATTAAAATGAGAAGGAATTAACCTTCACATCCACCAAGTGCAACATCTAAAGTTTTCTTAGCAGCATATAATTTACCGTCATTACCTTGTGCAACAACAGTGATAGTTCCAGATTTTGCCATTTTGATTTTTATAGAGTATTTATTAACACTGTATTTCGTTACATCAACAACCATTACCGCAGCTTCAGGATTTGCATCTTGGAATACTGCTATAGTTTTAACATCTTTGTCTGTTGAAAAATCAACAGGAATAGCACCACCATTACTTGCAACATCTGGAGCTTTTAATTTAACACCTTCCATTGTTAATGCATTAGAACCATACATAGCTTTGATAGCATCATCAACAGTTTTTGCAGTCCATACAGTTGGCTTTGATTTTCTAAAGTCTTCTGCTCTTACACTTGCAGGTACAGCAGCTAATGCTAAAGCACCTAAAGTCATACTTAAAAATTTTCTTCTTTCCATTGTTTATCCTTTGTGTTTATTTACTTTTGCTGACCATATAGTCAACAACTGATTTGAAGTTCGCATCAGATAGTGATGATCCACCTTTTGGAGGCATACCTGCATCAGTACCTTTGATACCATTTGCATATACTTTATCCATACCTTTTGCTGTATAAGCTGCCCATGCTGCTTTATCGCCAACAACAGGTGCACCCATACCATCTGTTCCATGACACATTGCACAGTTTGCTGTGTATGCTTTTTGTGGATCAAATGCAGAAGCAGATTTCTTCTCTACAGGTAAATCTCTTACTTCTGAGAGTGCTGGATGGAAATCATGGATACCACCATTTTTAATGTAAACAACTTTCGCTGTTTTTTCTTGACAGTTTGTCATACATCTTGATGCTGGATTTTTAACATCATATTTCTGTGCGCCGAAATTATCAGGATTTGAGAAATATTTACGAACATTATCACGTCCATGTGGACCGTCAATTTTTGGTTCAAATCCATCTCTGTTTGGCATTTTGATTTTTAAGAATTTTTCACGGTTAAGTACATACTCATCGTCAACTTCTTGTCCATCAATTTCAAACTCATTGACGTTTAAGATATAAGCAACAAGTGAATATACTTCATCATCAGAGAGTGAACCCGTTTGTGGATGTGGCATTGCATCTTTTATGTACCAAAAGAGCGTACTAGCTTGTGGCCAGTATGTACCAAAAACACGGACAGGGCCGTCAGTATCAGGTTTAATTCTTTGGTTTGTTAATGTCTCATGAAGTTCATAAGCATTCCCTTTGGAGAGTGATGGATATCCACCTCCACCTGATCCAAAGTCACCATGACACATAGCACATTTTGCATCATAAATATCGCTACCTTCTTCAGCAGTACCTTGACCTTCTGGTAATCCAGTACCATCAGGCATTATATCTGTATTCCATGCATCATATTCTGCTTTAGTTGGTACGCGACCGTTAAAGATTTTCTTTGCATCTTTTGCAACTTGTGGATTTACATGGTAAGGTCCAGTCATATTGTTGTTTACAGGATAACTCACTCCACCATCAATTGATGCCGCAAGAGGAGCTTTACTTTGGCTCCCTGGCATTACATTTTCCATACATGCTGAAAGACCTAAAGATAGGACTGCCGCTGCAGAAACTGAGATAAATAATTTTTTATTTACTTTTAACATTCTTATGCCTTCCCTTCGATAAATAACGGACCTTTGCCTTTACGATCTAATTGAGAACGTATTTCGACATGTGTTATTTTTCCATCTTTTTCTACTTTCCAAGTTTCAACTGCATTTCTATGGTACACAGCCTCAACACCAACTTTTAGTGTTTCTTGATCAATTGTTGGTTGAATATATCCAGCATCATCACGTGCACGAGAAGTAAGATATAGCTCATCACCTTTTTTATATGTATGCATATAACTCCAGCGAGTCCAACATTTTGGAAGAACAAGACCTTTAAGTTTTGCTTCAACATAGTTTTTACCACCATCGAATGATAAATCAACACCAGTAATAGTACCCATACCAGACCATGCAAGTCCTTCAATTTCTACAATATCACCATCTTTTAAATCTGACCAGTCAATCTCTGGTGATGGAGATGTTACAGTTGAGTTTACTTCATTTGCATAGAAATGTTGGATCGCTTTTCCGGTAGGTTTTAATACTGTGTATTTTGAAGTCTCTTCTTTACAGTACCAAGGCTCACTAGCAAAGTCTAAACGACGAAGCCATTTTACACATAAGTTTCCTTCCCAACCTGGAACAAGAAGACGAATAGGGTAACCTTGTTCTGGGCGAAGTGCTTCTCCATTTTGTCCCCAAACGATCATAGCATCATCAAGAACTTTATCTATAGGAATAGTTCTTCCCATTTTTGAAGAGTCTCCACCTTCTGCTAACATCCAGTTCGCTTCAGGTTTTAGACCTAAGTCTTCAAGAATAGTTTTAATGTAAACACCAGTCCACTCTGCACAAGACATAAAACCTTTTGCAAATTGTAAAGAGTTATATTGTGGGCCTCTCCACTCTTGACCACCATTTGCTGGACACTCAATAAAGTGAGTACGCGTTACACTTGGATAGCGTTTAAGTTGCTTCATTGTAAGCACAATTGGTTTTTCAACCAAACCTGTAATCATAAGTCTATGCTCATTTGGATCAATTTGTGCAACACCACCGTGACAACGGCTAAAGAAAAGTCCATTTGGTGTAATGATTCCACATGAATCTTGGATAGGTGTTACCGCAATAGAAGCTCTATAGTTTCCTGAAGCAAGTAGCTTAGTATATCTTCTTGTTACATTGTGCTCATACTTTGATGGCATACCGTAAAGATTTTTCGTGACGGGATCACCCCATGTCGTACCCCACTTCTGAGGTTCTGTAATTGCTGAGTCATCTGCCTTAGCGTTCGAGGATAGAAGTGATGTTCCAGCAAGTGCAGTAACAGAGAGTGCTGCTGTTTTTCTGAAAAAGTCTCTTCTCCCAACACTAGTACTGCTAGCATCTTCATTAGATACAGTATCTAAGTCTTGTTGAGATTTTTTAATATCCACATTTTCTCCTTTGAAATAGGTTGTTTATTTGTTTAATGATAACTTCTACTTTGCTTTACAAAGAGTTGTACATCCGTATTATGCCATTTTAAACATTAATTGTAAATTTTTAGGGCAGTGACATTATACAAAAAATGAGATACAATTGTGATAAAAGTATTGAAAATACTTATTGTAGTTACTTTATGAAACAGTTTTTAGATATTTAAGAAACTTATATAAAAATACTCTATATAAGTCATATCTTTAAGTTATATAGGATAAAAATTACAGTTTAACTATTGCCAATATAAGATAGGTTTGTGTCTCTTCTTCATAATAGAAAGGAATTCTAAATCCTTGATGTTCTAAATCTTTTATATTTTCATCGTTAAAATAGACAGACTGTTTAAATTTTTGAACTTTTGTTGGGATATTGATTATCACCGTATCAAGATACATTTTATACTTTTTTGTAGCTTCAAAATCCTCTTTTGCAAATGCTTCCAAAATAGTTTTGAGTTGCGTTTCAAAAAGGGGAGTACATAAAATTTTCATTTCTGCTCACCTTGCTTTTGTAGCCATTGCGTTAATTCTTTTGAACAAGGATAGAACTCTTTGCAAGAGCTTCTATCTTTTTTATAGCGATCAAGTGCTTCTTGTATTTGCACTTTTATTGATTCATCTGCCATTTTGGTCATATTTTTGACTACTCTTGTTCTTTTTTTTGCGTTACTTTTAAATTTTGAAGTTTCGCAGGTGTTGCTATTTCTATTTCGTTTGTTTTCTTTTTGATTGCATCTAAAACTTCATCTACATCATCTGCCATGCCTAAGTCATCATCATTTTCTAAATAATTTTTAACCTGTTGCATTTCAAAAGGGTGACCATAATCATAGACTATCTCTCCACCATGCTTTCCTTGTAAAAAAGTTGTAAACATTGCAGCAATAAGAAGAATGATTGCAAGAGCTTCAAGTGCAAACTTTTTCAATCTACATCCTAGGATCTGTAAAAGAGCTATAACAGCCATTGCGATAGCGAGATAAAGACCGAGTTGTTTATGTTCTAAAAGTTCATGTTTTCCATCAGGACTTAAAAAATTATAGACGAGTGGACCGGCTTGATTTCCGGTGTACCATACAACAATCATGGCAATAGCAGCAAGCAGCGTTGTGCGTGCTGCAATTTTAGACATAATCTCTGTTTTATTAAAGAGATAAATAACGCCAAATATAGAGGCAACAACTGGTAAAACAATTGCAAAGTGAGCTGTAGCTGGGTGTAACATCATAGTATTTCCTTGTTTTTTTTGTTATTATAGTGGCAATATTTAAAAAATATCTTAATATAATAAATTATTATTTTTATTTATGTTATTTTTCTTTTTTCTCTATAACATCTTTTGCCGTTTTGAGTGCAGAACCAAGTGCCATTCTTGCAACTTCTATTGCTTGCACTCCCATACGTTTTGCCTCTTTTGCTTTTGGAGACTGCAGGGCGACGTCTGCTTTTTTTACAGCGCCTTTTGCAAATTCGGAAAAACGTTCACGAATAACATCTGCCGTCTCTTTTGAAATAAGCACAAGTTCCTCTAAATCGTAACGCATCTCTTTGTTAATTTGCAGGAGTATTTTTCTAATAACCTGTGAACTCTCACTTGCTTGAGTAAGTATAATCTGAGAAAAGAGGGTGTCTGTTTGGTGTAAATCTTCTATAATAGTCTCATAATCTTCAATGAGAATATGTTTTGCTTCAAGAGGCATATAGGCAACACGTTGTTTAAATCTGTCAATTGATTTTACAAGTCCGGCGCGCATTCCCTTGAGTGTTAAACGCAGTAACTCCTCAGCTTTTGTTGGTGTTGCTTCTGCAACGTCTATAGCTGTAGCAAGAATGGTAGAGAGAATTTTGCGGACACGGATAGTGCTGAGTGATCCTTCTTTAATGGACTCAAATGTTATTTCTTTGATTGCCTCTTTAAGTGTCTCATCGAGTTCACTCTCTTTTTCTAGTGCTGTAATAAGTGCAGATTCTATCATTTCACTTAAAATATCATAGAGGTCAATGGACTGTAATTTAATTTGATGGAGTGTTTGGAGTGTCGTTTCGCTTGGATGGATTGTCTCTTCAAGTGCATTGAAAATTTCATATTTTGCAGCTTGGAGTTCCTCTGCTTTTTTTTCCAAAGCTCTTTCTATCTTCTCTTTTTCTGTCAATAAATTTTCTAATTCTACTTGCAAAGGTTTTGTCTCTTCCTCTACCAGTGCAGTTGTAAGAGTTTTTATCTCTTGCGTTGAGAGTAGATCAAAATTAATTTTCAGCTTTTCAATTGCATGAGCGATACGTTTGGAAATTGTTTTAAATCTATGACTGTAATGTTTGTGTATTTGTTGTTGTAAATTTGTTGCATCCATGGTATTTCCCCTTTTTAAAGAACCATCTTAATATCTTTATGCTTTTTAAGAGCATCAAAAATAAAGGTTCTATCATCTTCATTGTGTACTAAGAGATCTAAATTCATACTGACATATTTTCCACCTTTGGAACTTTTAGAGGTGGTGAGTTTATGTTCACGTTCATTTATGACATCATGAACTGCTTTTTTTAGTGCCTCTTCTTCAGTTGCTATGACTTTATAACACCAATTACATGGGTATGTGAGTTCTAGCTTTTTACCTTCGAGTTTATCGTTTAAAGTCTCCACTTTTTCCTCCTGATTTAGATTCTAATTGGACATTTTTTATAATCATACCCTTATCAATTGCCTTGACCATATCGTAAATGGTTAAAAGACCGATACTTACACCGGTAAGTGCTTCCATTTCAACACCAGTTTGGCCTGTGAGTTTTGCAGTGACTGTAAGTTTAAAGCCAGGGAGTTCTGGAAGTTCTTCAACATCACAGTTAATACCCGTGAGATTTAAAGGGTGGCACATAGGGATTAACTCACTTGTCTTTTTTGTACCCATAATAGCTGCAATAACTGCTGTTTGGAGTACAGGACCTTTTTTTGTTTTTTCAGTAACAATGGCATCGTAGGCAGCTGGACTCATCTCTATAACCCCGCTTGCTACAGCAATCCGTGTTGTATCTACTTTGTCGCTGACATCTACCATTTTAGGACGTTGATTTTCATCTAAGTGTGTTAAATTCATATATGCTCTTTTATTGTGTAAAATCTATTTTGCACTATTATAGCAAAGTGCTGTTAATATCGCGTAATTATTTTGAGAGCTTCTTTATATTCATGAGGGTGGTTGAGATTTAAAAAGGGCTGCGTTTGGGAGAAATTGCAATAGTTCGTGCGTGCATGTTTAAGAAGAAAATGGAGTTTGTGTGTGTTATTATCAAGCATTTTTTGAAAGAGAGGCAGTAGGGATCGGTGATAAATACCACAAAGTGGTTGTATCCCTTCATCTGTTTTTGCTACTGTAGCATCATAGTTTGGAGTATCTGCGTCAATGAGTG
>CAYRVR010000030.1:14152-22190 GCA_964427835.1 uncultured Sulfurimonas sp.
TACCACCGGCAAAAATAACACAAGGGATGTTTAACATTATTTATGTGTAAGTTTTGCTTCAATACGTCTGTTTTGTGCACGGCCATCTGCTGTTTTATTATCAGCAATAGGATTTGCTTCACCCATACCTATCGCAGAGAGTTGTTGGGAACTGACTCCTCTTTCTATAAGCATATTTACAACTTCATTTGCACGTTTTTTTGAAAGTTTTTTATTGTACGATGCACTACCAACGCTATCTGTATATCCAACAATTTCTGCACTGTAGTTGGGGTATTTTTTTAAGAATTGTGCATATTTATCTAAATTCGCATATGACTCAGGTTTGATTTTATATGAGTTGTTTTCAAATTTTATATCAAGTGCCATAGTCGCAGGACATCCATTTGTATCTACTGCTGTATTTGCAGGAGTATTTGGACAAATATCTTGTGCGTTAAGTACACCATCGTTGTCTTTATCTGGATTTATGGTACACCCATTTGCATCAACATTTGTATTTGCAGGAGTATTTGGACATTTGTCTTTTGTATCTATAACGCCATCTTTGTCACTGTCAAGAACAACAGGACAGCCTGTAACATCTACTCTTGTATTTTGTGGCGTGTTGGCACATTTATCATCTGCATCAATTATACCATCACCATCACTGTCTACAGGTGCAACGACAACAATACTCTCTTGCGAAACAACTTCTTTTGTCTCTACTGGTACTGTTTTTTCTTCTGCTAGCGCTTTTTGTGTTGAAGCACCAAATGCATATGTAAGGCCTACAAGTGTCATAAGATTACTATCTGCATTTCCAGCATGTGATGCATCAGGTTTTATCATATAGATAGCTTCAAGTTTTAATGCTAGGTTTTGAGTGAAATTCATTTTCACACCAGCTCCTGCGTCTAAGAAAAGACGGTCATTATTTCCTGCTTTATTTGTTGTAAAGTTTTCTAAACCTAAACCTGCTTTTGCAAATGGTGTAAAATCACCATTTTTATTGAAGGTGTAAACACCATTAAATGCACCACGAATTATATCTGTACTGCCGTTTGTAGTATAATCTACACTTGGTGCATAGAAGAGTGAAAATTCAGGAGCAATATGTGTATTTGTTGTGTTAATTTGGAATTCAACGCCACCTGTCAGGTAGCCATTGTTATCAAGACCAAGATTTCCCTCAGCGAAGTTATAGCCTATCATCGGTGATAGCTCGTATTTGTAATTCTCAGCAAATGAGAGCGTTCCAATTAATGCTGGTATCAGTAGTAGTTTTTTCATATGTAATCCTTTAGTTTATAAGTTTTGTTTCTATACGTCTATTGTGTGCACGGCCTGAAGCTGTTTTGTTATCAGCAATAGGATTCGCTTCACCCATTCCAACAGCGACAAGTTGCGATGGCTTGACACCATATTGAATAAGCAAGTCTACAACCGCCTGTGCCCGTTTTTTTGAGAGCTTTTTGTTATACTGCGCGCTTCCTATACTGTCAGTATAGCCAATAATTTCTGCTTGTTTTGCAGGATGCTCTTTCAGGTAATCGGCATATTCTACAATTGTTTTAAGCGATTGTTGGGATACTTTTGTTGATTTGTACTCAAAAGTAATGTGTAAATCAAGTGCAGTATCTTTACTTGGAGCAATCAAATATTTTTTTTGTTGCACTTTTGTTTCATCGATTGATGTTGGGAGGACTTGTACCGGAGGTATGACTCTTTTTGGTGCAGTTTTTTCGCTTCTTTGTATGACTTTTTTATGTTTGACAAGAGAAGATACATCGTTTTCCTCTTTATGATAGGTATTTTGCTCTCCAAATGCATAAGTTACACCAAAGAGTGTTACAAGATTACTATCGGCACTTCCTGCATGTGTGAAGGTGTGCTTTAGAAGGTAGAGTGTTTCAAGTTTTAAAGCAATTTTGTCTGTAATTGCAGCTTTTATACCTAGACCAGCATCTGCAAATGGACGGTCTTCATTTCCTGCTTTGTTTGTAGAAAGGAGTTCCATTCCGACACCAGCTTTTACAAATGGAGTAATCGTAGCGAGTTTGTTGAATTTATAGACGCCATTGGCCATAAGACGCATTATATCTGTACTTCCGCCAATGGAGTAGTTTGCTTTTGGGGCATAAAGAAGTGAAAACTCAGGAGATATTTGTGATGTTTTGGAATTCATTTGAAATTCGAGTGCACCAGTAATATAAGAGTTGTCACGAAAACCTAAATTTCCCTCTGCAGAATTTATACCAAGAAGTGGAGAAATTTCATATTTGTAGTCACTTGCTAAGGCTAAAGAGCTTAGCAAGATAGTAGAGAGTAATAACTTTTTTTTCATTGTCTTCCTAAAAATTAAAAATAGGCTGGCATTATATCTAAAATAATTATATATAACAATGAAACATATTTATCTCGGATCTGTGATATATCCTGTAATTGCGGAGATTGCTGCAACCGCAGAGTTGGCAAGATACACTTTCGATGAACGGCTTCCCATACGTCCGACAAAGTTTCTGTTTGTTGTAGAAACAGCTACCTCTTCGTCTCCTAAGATTCCCATATAACCACCAAGGCAGGCACCACATGTTGGATTACTCACAACACCGCCTGCATCAACAATGATATCAATATAGCCTAAGTGATTTGCCTCTCTAAGAATTTTTTGTGTGCCTGGTGTCACAATGAGTCGGACATCAGGGTGTACTTTTTGCCCTTTTAAAATTTCAGCGGCTACTTTAAGATCAGAAAGACGACCGTTAGTACAACTTCCAATAAAAGCTTGGTCAATTTTGATTTTATCTGCAACGGCTTGTACTACAGAGTGTCCATTTGACGGTAAGAATGGATAGGCAATGACAGGATCAAGATTTGCAACATCTATTTCTAATACTTGTGAGTATGAAGCATCATCATCAGAGTAGTGAATTTGTGGTTCACGGGCTAAAGGTTTGTCCGCAAGAAATGCTTCTGTAATGGCATCAACAGCAACAATTCCATTTTTTGCCCCTGCTTCTATGGCCATATTACACATAGAAAATCTGTCATCCATAGTCAAATACTCAATAGTAGAACCTGTAAACTCTAGCGTTTTATAGAGCGCTCCATCTACGCCAATCATGCGGATAATTTCTAGAATAATATCTTTTCCAGTTGTATATTTACCTGGTTTTCCCGAGAGCACAACTTTGATAGATTCAGGAACTTTAAACCAGTTTCCGCCACTTATCATAGCAAAAGCTAAGTCTGTTGAACCCATCCCCGTTGAAAAAGCACCAAGTGCTCCATGCGTACATGTATGAGAGTCTGCACCAATGATAACATCACCGGGAACAACAAGTCCTTTTTCCGGAAGTAGTGCATGCTCAATTCCCATATCTTTTTCATCAAAAAAGTTTTTGAGATTGTGCTTTTTTGCAAAGTCACGACTAATGCGTGCTTGGTTTGCAGATGCAATGTCCTTTGCGGGAATAAAATGATCTAAAACAATAGAAAATCCATCAGGATTTGCTAATGATTCTGCACCGCTGTCTTCAAAAGCTTTAATAGAAATGGGAGTTGTAATGTCATTTCCGATAACCATATCAATAGGTGAACGGACAATCTCTCCAGCATAGACTTTTTTTCCAACGTGTTGTGAGAATATTTTTTCAGTTATAGTTTGTGCCATAGTATAAACCTCTTTCAATTAATGGCGTGATTATAGCATAAGAGATTTAAATTGTATGTTTGAGTGCACTCTTTGTGAAGTTTGTTGAACAAAAAAAGAGGGCTATGAAGATTGGATTGAATTTTACTTCTTCATCACTAATAGTATCAAATATTTCAAAGCTAAATCCTTCTCCATCATTTGGATTTTGTGGAAGTACTTCAAATTTGACAGGTGCGAGTGTTCGGACCATATTAAGAATGTTTTTTTGTACTTTTTTATTTTCTTCGTTAAGGATATTAAAATCATTTTCTTGAGAGTTTTTGTGTGAAAGTAAAATTTTTTCTATACTTTCTACTTTGTCTTTAAATACGACTTTATTCCATTTTATAATGGTGTTATTTGAAGCAATTTGCATATTTTTTTGCATAAGGGGATTTGGTTTGACTTTACGGAGTGCTTCGATGAGCGATAAGAGATAGTTCACTCCGCCTATGCTTTTTGCAGCTTTTTGCATAAAAAGATGGATGCGGTCTTGAGTCTCTTTACTCTGGTTATTGAAATTACACATATAATGATTCCTGATTTTTTGGCATTATAGCATCTTTGTTGTTTTATTGTTTTCTTAAATTATACAAAAATATATAAAGTAGTTCATTTTGTCTTAAGTTCCTAAAAGATAGAATAAAGAGAATTAAGTAAAATATAAAAAGGGGAGGGGGAATGTTTTTTAAACTTGTGTTAATTATTTTTTCTTATGTCCTTACATTAAATGCTTCAGAAAGCTTTGATACATTATTAAATAATTATAAGGTAGAGTCTGATTTGTCAAAAGTGACAAAAAGAGATACTTCGGGTTTCTTAGATATTTATACGCGTGAAGATTTAGAAAGAATGCAAGTACATAATTTACGCGATGTTCTCAATACTATTCCTGGACTTTATTTGATAGAAGGCAAAAATGGATTGACACTTACTACAACCCCTTCTGTTTCTAAAATGCCTATAACCTATTCGAGGCTGTATATTAACGATCATGATGTAACTTCAAGTTCATTTGGAAGTGGATTTTTGATATGGGGAGAGATGCCTACAGAATATATTGATCATATTGAAATTTATAGAGCAACATCATCTATGGAATTTAGTAATGAAAACGCAGGGTTGGTGATTCGTCTCTACACAAAAAGTGCACAGAGGGATTCTGGCTTAAAGTTGAGGGCTCTTGCAAATCAGAGGGGCGGGTACGATACAAATTTTTATGCGGCAGATATTTTGGAAAATGGTTTTTCTTACTTTATTTATGCTAACAAAGATAATCTTAAAAATCCAAAATATAAACATCGTTATAATGGGGATGTGTATAATATTTATAAGAATAAAGAGGGACATAACTTCTATGGAGAATTTGATTATAAAAGATATAAAGTTGAATTTGGTTCTTATTCAACTAAAGCAGATAGTTTTTTAGGAATAGGGATACATACAACGCCAAATGGAGGAGATTTGGATGCTATGCATCACTATATTCATGCAAGTTATACGTCGAGGGAGAATCTTAAACTTGTATTCTCTTATGATAAACTGCATTACACTAGGACATATGTTGACCCGAATGGAATAAGAATTGCAAATGCACCAATGATTAACAACTATGCACTAGAGTTTAATGATGATATAGTATCTGCAGTTGTTGAAAAGAAGATAAATACACAAAAGAATAAAATCCTTATAGGTGCTTTTTATAAGTATAAAAACTTTGAAGGTACTGGAAATTATAGTGATACTAACCAGTCATACACTCATGTGAATAATAGTTCGAATGCATTGAACTTATACTCTTTGTATATGGAAGATACGTATGCTTTTAGTAATGATACACACTTTGTGATGTCGGCAAAGAGTGATGTTTTTCGTTACAACAAAGATGTTAAATCTCAAAATGAGTATTTATTAAAAGTTGGTTTTGTGAAAAAAGTGGGTGTTATTACAGGAAAATTATTTTATCAACACTCCTACATTCCATTGGCTTTTTATCAAATCTACAACCCTGAAAATATTCCATACAGGGCAAATCCTGACCTAGAGACAATGAAGATGGATATATTAACTTGGGGAATTGGATATGATGAGGGAAAAGACTCTTTGGAGTTTGAGGGAGTATATACAAAGACTCCTAAAAATATTGTATATAATCCCTCTACGACTAATGGATGGGAAACTGTTGATAAAAGTTCATGGAAAGCACTTGTGCAGTTAAGCTATACACATCATTTTGATATTAACAATAAAGTTTCACTCTATTTAGATGCAGGACGGAATAGCTCATATACAAACACTTCTCCTGCTTATAATGCTATTGTACGGTTTTTTAATAAGTATAAAAAGTTAGATTTTTACAATGATTTGAATTATAAAAGTGGGTATGAACTTTATGGTATGAGTCAAGTGGCAAGCTTGGATTTTACATCAGCTATTAAATACCATTATTCAAAAGATTTTAGTTTGGGTTTACGTGGAGAAAATATTTTGAATCAAGGGTATAAACAAATCTATAGAGGGTTGGATTATGCCATTCCCGTGACACCACAACTCTTTTGGTTGAATTTGGAGTATACATTTTAATGAAAAAGATTTTTTTATTTCTTGTATTACCACTATTTTTGTACGCGGCATCATCAGAATTTGAAGTGCAAATTTATAAGAAAATAGCAAACACGCTTTTTCCAAGGCGTACAAGGATTTATGTCTGGAGTGATACACCAAAAGTATATAAAATTCTTAGTGCAATTCCACGTGTAATTATTGTTCAAAACAAAGAGATGGCAGATATTCTCTTTGTGACGCATGATACAACATTACATACAAAAAAGATGAAGTTTGTGACGAATTACAGGCTTTTAAAAATTTACAAAGAGAGTGCTATTGGTGGTTTTTATTGGCAAAAAGGGCGTCCAATTTTACTCTTTTTAAGAAAAAATTTGCAAAAGTACCATTGTGTATTGCCACAAGGTATGCAGAAATATAGTGAAGATAGTATATGAAGTATTTAGCAAAAATTTATGGATTTATTTTTCTTTCCATTATTGTAACTATTGGTTATTTGTATATTTCACTTGACAGGACACAAACACAGTTCCTCTATAAGCTTGATCAAATTTTCATAAAACAGGCGAAATCTTTTGCTCAGAATATTGATAATGAAATACAAAAAGATTTACATGATAATTTTATGAAAAAATTACAAAACAATGAAGAAAAACAGCATGAACTGAATGATTTTCTTTCTGCTGTCGTAACACAAACATATAAATACGTTTATGTCCTTTACAGAGATAAATCTGGTAGATACAGATATCTGTTAGATGGAAGTCCTGTGGATGAAAGAGGTGAGTTAGGAGAACCTTTCGTGCCTGACAATATTGCCATTTGGAATAATGTTTATGATACACAGCATGGAAAAATTATAAGACAAAAAGATATTCATGCAGTTTGGATTACCTATTTAAAACCAATTGTTGTAAAGGGAAAAACAGAAGCAATTATTGTTATGGATTTTTCAACCAAAGTTCCTCAAAATATTGCGTATGCTTTGCAACCACTCCAACGTGGGTTTTATTATATTTTTGGTGCTCTATTTATTCTGCTGCTTATTCTTTTTTATCAGACTTACATGAATTTTAAAGTAAAGAAAGATGCCATTACAGATGCCCTAACTGGAGCTTTTAATAGAAATTATTTACGGACATTTCTTCAAAATGTAAATATTGCAAAGTATCAAATACTAATGTTTGATATTGACCACTTTAAGCAGGTAAATGATACATATGGGCATGATATTGGTGATAATATTTTACGAGATGTATCAGAAATGATTAAGAGTATGATACGGCCAGATGATATTTTCGTACGATTTGGTGGAGAGGAATTTCTTCTTTTTGTACTTAAAGAGAGATACGAAGAGAGGGATCCTGCAAAGATAATTGCAGAGAGAATCAGAAACAGTATTGCTTTAAAGGAGTTTGTATATGGCGATATTTCATTGCATATTACCCTCTCTGTTGGAGTAACTTTAAAACCGGAAAGTTTTAAAAGTATTAGTGACGCTATAAAGCATGCAGACGAGATGCTTTATATCGCCAAAAAAGAGGGACGTAACCAAGTGGTCTCAACTTCAATGGGAGTGCAAAATAAAGAAAATCCTCTTATGCATATCAATGATATAAAAGAAGCATTGGAAAATGGACGAATATTTTGTGTGTATCAGCCTATATTTGACACAAAAATAAAACAAATTGTTAAATATGAAGCACTTGTGCGCTTGCGTGATAAAGAAGGTAAAATAATTGCTCCTTATCTCTTCTTACCAGTAATTATGCATACGAGTATCTATAATGATATGAC
>CAYRVR010000031.1:0-3957 GCA_964427835.1 uncultured Sulfurimonas sp.
TGTGCGATACATACAGGATTGCCATTGGCATCTGCTGTCACCTTTGGATACTCTTGTGCATCATTAATAAAACCAAGCGCACTGTAATCACCCATAAGCGTATGAGAATCCCCACCAATGATAACATCAACATCTTTGAGTTTACTCACTAAATCTAAATCATGATCGTAACCCTCATGTGTAACCAAGACAATTTTATTAATCCCTTTTGCAGTTAGCTCATCTATATACTGTTGTGCAGTTGAGAGCTCTTGTGTAAATTTGATTGCATCACTTGGTCGTGAAGAGACTTTTGTTTTTTGCACAGTATCAATACCAACGATACCAATCTTCTCACCATTAATTTCTTTGATAATGTATGGTGTCCATTTATTTTCTAAAATATTACCAGCATCAGGAATGACATTGGCTGCAAGAACATTTACTGAGGGAGTAAATCTATCAAGTAGATACGCTAAGTGTGCATCACCATTATCAAACTCATGATTTCCAAGTTCAAAAACATCCCAATCTATTTGATTAAACATATCTGTTGTAGCATTGCCATCAAAAAGAGTGTAGTACATTGTCCCTTGAATAAGATCCCCTGCATTAATGGTAAGCACATTTGAGTATTTATCTTGCAACTCTTTCATTTTTGTAGCTGCTCTTGCCATTCCACCTAGCTGTGCTTTTACTTTCGTATTTTTACCATCTATATTCATATGAAAACTGTATTTTTCACTTTCAAGATGTGAATGTATATCATTCATATGTAAAATATGAAAAGAAATTGCCTTATGTGTAGGTGTTGTATTATTATCAGAAGGTGGAGTTTTTTTATTGTTATCACAACCTGTAAAAATCACTATTGAAGCGACGACTAAACTAGAAACTACTTTACTTAATTGCATATCTAACCCTTTTTTATTCGTAATATGCAATTGTAAATCTTCTATATTACGAAGAGATTACCTCTTGGAATCAAAATAGCAATATAAAATTGAATAGGTATGGAGGAGATACATAAGAGCCAAAGCTCTTATGTTATGAAATTTGAAGCTATATAAAGTTTACAAATTCTACTTTAGAATTTGTATGTTCCCTGAATCGAGAGAAGATTACCCATATTATCTGTTATTTTTTGAGCATTAGCATTGTTTGGTGCATCCAAACTTCGAATTGCATAGTTCACATCAATTCTTGTTGGACCTTGAAAGTGATAAGAGAGTCCTAAAGTTGTAGTTTTGTAATCTCGCTCACCACCTGCTGCGTTTAAGTTTGTTAAACGATTTAAGTAGTCATAACGTACCATAACATCCACTTTTTTAGGAACTACAAAATAAGCTAGATTGATGTAACCACCATCTGCTTCATTTTTTTTACTCGCAGCCATAGCATATTCCCAATTAGCCGCATATGCACTTGGATCAGTATCTTTAGCACCATTATAAATCATACCTTTTGCTTTGATATACTCAATACCAACACGCAAACCTTTATGAAAATAGTTAATTCCTAGACCATATCTCTCTCTTGTATAGTCATTGTTGTTGAGTCGTCTTTTTCCATTTTGGTACCATGCAAAACCCTTAAAAGATTGTGTACCATACCCTTTACCTTTGCCAAACAAATACTCACTTGCAGCATAAGCATAATAGGTCACATTTTCAGAAGAGTTTACAGAACTAAGCCCTGTACCATTACCAACCATACCCGCTAGAGTAACTGTCACATTATCTGCAACTTTCTCAGTATCAAATACTTCCACACCTCTATCACGGAATGCGCCTACTGATTCTACCGGTGCTGCTTGATAATTTCCTGGAGAAGTCTGTGCAGCATCATTAGGTAAAAATCGTTCTAATAAAAGCTGATTTGTTGCGGTTGTAAAATTTCTATATGAAGAAGCAAAAACCGCTCGTAAGCCCTCTTCTGAACCTGGATATTTAAACTGACCAAGACGAATATTTGCATGAGGGACACCTCTATATGTAATAGAAGCATCTGTTAAGTGGTTCCCTGTTATATGTCCAGCAGGACTTGTTATACCATCTTCACCAAATTCTGTCATAAAAAAGTAATCAAGCTTATTATCTTTATCTATCATACCTCTCGCTGCAAGTCGTGCACGATTTACTTCAAATCCAGACTGAGAGTCAAGATCTGGAGCTAGCATAGCAAACGGAGTTTTATTAATTCCAGCTTTTTGCACAACAGTTCCATAATCTTTTTGGTATCCAACTTGAATAAACCCCCAAAAATGAGGTTTATTGTTTGTATTTTTAACTTTTTTCCCATCTACTTTTATCATAGATGGTTCTGTCCCTGCTATAGAGAGCCAATCTGCTGCGTTTAGACCAACTGACATAATTGACACTGCCGCTAAAGACATTACGATTTTACTAGTTTTTGTAATTTTCATTTTCTTAGCCTTATTTTATTTTATGATCGCCACGGATCGCATCTACATCTAAACCAAATTGTTTAAAGTTACTACGTACTGAATGTTTTTCGTGAAGAACTTTTGAGTTGTAGTATCCCATTTTAGAAGCAGGTAAAAGACCTTTTTGTAAATTGAAATCTGCACGAGGTTGCGCATCTACATAGAGCATAATGTCTGCAGCTTCTTGATCTTTAAGTGTTCCACCTTGACCTAAAGGCATATTTGATTGCACCCATGCTGCAGCTTTATTGAGTTTGCTAAGTCCTGCACCAGTATTGTATGCTAACCAATGCCCAGCTTTATCTTGACCCCAAAGTGGAGGAAATGAACCCATACCTTCACCATTTACACCATGACACATCGCACATTTTGCTTCAAAGAGTTTTTTCCCATTTACATAGTTTGCATGTGTTGCTTTTCTTTGAATTTTTGCAAATTTTTTCGCATTTTTAGCCCAACGATTTGAGTTAAGTGGACTACATGGACGTTTTGTATCCATCTTCATAGGCATGCCAGTTGAAAGCCATGTGATGTATGTTGCCATAGCCATAGATGCTTTTGTATCTACAATAGGACGTTTGCCATTCATACTTCGCATAAAACAGTTGTTAATTCTATCTTGCAATGATTGTACTGTTTTTTCTCTTTTTGAGTACGCCGGAAACGCAGTAGCAGTTCCTATAAAAGTACCTATTCCATGACCTGTACCGGGTTTGCCATCATTGCCTTTGAGGTGACAACTTGCACAATTGAGTTTATCACCTACCAAATCTTTTGTAAGTGGATGTGTATCAGTATGAAGAAGTATATCCTCACCAAGTTTAACCATATTTCCAACTTCACCAGCTGGGTATGTTTTTGGTGCACCTGTTGGAACCTCTGATGCTCCTAAAGTAGAACCAGCTAAAGAAACTAAAGTCGCTGTTGCTAAAGATAATCCAAGTATTTTCATTTTCATAATCTATCCCTTTTATTGATATAGAAAATACTAACAAGTGTTGCGTAACTTTTGCGTAACTTTTTAGAGCGTATTTGCAAATATATAACTAAATGTGCTTCCCCTACCCTCTTTTGTAGTCACCTTTATCACAATATTATACTTCTCGCAGATATGTTTTACAATACTCAAACCAATTCCAAAACCACCCTGAATGGTATCTTCTCTATGATAACGCTCAAAAATACTCTGTGTATCTTTAATTCCAGCCCCCTCATCTATAACACTGAGTACAATCTTTGCATCTTTTTTTCTCAGTACAACATTTATCTTGGTATCACGAGGAGAATATTTAATCGCATTGGAGAGCGTATTGTCAATGATTCTCTGCAACTCTATACGGTTAATCTCAAAATAGATATCTTCTTCAATCTCTTTAACAATAGAGATATTTTTTGCCTTTGCCAAATCCTCAAAAACCTCAGCGCGTTCAAGTACAAAATAAGATATATCCATATTTTCACTTCTATACTCTACATGATCATGCTTTATATGGTACTCAATATCATCATAAATGAGTATCATACTCTGCATA
>CAYRVR010000031.1:4057-19343 GCA_964427835.1 uncultured Sulfurimonas sp.
ATCATGCTTTATATGGTACTCAATATCATCATAAATGAGTATCATACTCTGCATACTACTAAAGAGTCTTCGCAGCGTTTTTGTCTCTTTTTGTGCCCGCAACAATTCCAGATTTAATTGCATGACACCTAAAGGAGTTTTAAGTTCATGCATAGCGTCATTAAAAAAAGTATTTAAGTAGCGATTGACCTTTTCCAAAGGACGCAAACTGATTTTAATGAAAAAAAGTGTCATAAAAAATACAATAGCACCTATTAACAAGGCAGCAATAACTGCTCGGAGATATATCTCTTTATAAGAAAACAATTGTGTAATAACAAGATATTTTCCATGCAATCTATTTGCGTTTAAAATAACCTTCGCATAAATGAGATTTTTCAGCGGCTTCATAAACTCTTGCAGTCTATGCTTGTGGCTTGAAGTACTAAACAAAAGCTTTCCCTCGGCATCATATAAATAAGCATCATAAAAAAGAGAGCGTGGAAAAGTAAAAACATGCTCCTTTGTACGTGAAAAGTCATAAATTGTTTTCTCTACTCCATAGGCATAATGAAGAAGATGCTGTCGCTGCGTTTGGAGATAACTCTTTTTTTCTACTGTAATATAAAAAAAAGCAGGCAGACTCACAATGATTATGATAAGCAAAGAGTATGCAAAAGCCAGCGTATAGATATACCGTTTATCTTTTTTTATCAACTCTGTATCCCAACCCTTTTTGATTACTAATGAGTTTGCTACTTGTTTTATCTCGAATCTTTTTAATACACATACGGATATCTGCCTGCGTTACCATTTTACACTCCCACACATCTTCCCAAAGCTGTTTTGTAGGAACATATTCTCCAATATTTGCAATGAGATAATCCCAGACCATTTGCTCTTTTGGTGTTAAAGCGACATCCTTATCCTGATAAAGAAGCTTACCCGATTTCATATCATAAGAATAACCATCTACTAGAGTAATTTTTTCTGTGTTAGAGTGAAAATAAAAGAGCTTAAGTACCTGTTCTATGCGGTATTGTAACTCTTTGGATGCAAATGGTTTTCTAATGTAATCATTGCACCCCAACTCATACCCTATACTCAAGTTATCAATATCAGTCAAAGAGGTCATAAATATAACCGGTATATCATTCCCTGTTTCTCTTATAGTTTTAACAATCTCGTAGCCATTTGTCCCGGGGACACGAATATCTAAAAGAAGTAGTTGGTAACTTTGAAAATGTATGGCATTTAATGCCTCATCCCCATTTTCAAAACTCTCTACTTTATATCCTAAAGATTCCAAAAATTCATGAATGGTTTCTTTATAATCAATATCATCTTCGAGCAAAAGAATTCTCATCGTATAATTACCTCCGAATTTACATCATGGTATTGTCTGCTTGGAGAAACTGCTTCATGATGTGAGTACATTGGCAAAGCCATACTATTTTGCAGAGCAACTACAATGTAACCAAGTGGCTCATTTTCAAAATTTTGAATCTCAAAATAGCCATAAGAAAATTTATCTTTCATAAAATAACCATAACTGCCTAAGTGGCGTAGATTCTCATTTTCCAAGGAGATAAGACTATTTTTGTCGTATGTGTTATTCACTAAAATAAATTTATTTTCTAAAAGAGGATGCCCCTGAAGCGTTGTAGCAATAGAGAGAAATTTTTTATCTAAAAGCACAAAAAGTGCATACCCCTGTTCTGCTAGTTTTTCTCTTAAATGTTCAAAGTTTTCTATCACCTCTATGGAACCTTCAAATTTTCCATCTTTTATGATGGGAGAAATTGCTTTAATGTTCAGACGTTTGCCAACTTCTATGGAGACAAGAGGCCTTTTCTCTTTTTTCACCTCTACTAATCCCTTACGAAAAGAGGCCAGTGGAACATTTGTAATATTAAAATCCCAACTTCTTAAATAGGTATGAAGATTTTTATCATGAACTTGCACATCAAAAGCATATCCTTGAAATGTTTCAAGACTTTTCATCTTTTGTCTGATTATTTCAAAAGAAGCACTTCTATTTTGATCATAAAATGTTTGCAAAAATGATTTGTCCTGACTTAAAAGTAAGGAGAGAGACAAAGCATGCTGCTGTTCCTCTTCAAGCAGATTTTTTGTGAGTTGTAAAGTAGTATCGAGAGACTGTATCGTCTCCTTTTGAGCATAAGAGAGACTCAGGGAGTAAACAAAATAAAAAGAGATAAAAAGTACACTTACAGAGAATATAGCAATAATTATATTCATCTTTTGCATGATTTTGTCAAGTATTTGCATACACTTAGTATAGCCAAATTTATACAAAAGAGAACTTTTATTTTACCTCTTCACTCTATTAAAACTTCTTCAAAATATTTATCGATATTCATATATGTTTTTCCCGTATGGTCTTTAAAAAGAAGGTACTCTTTTGTCAATTTCTCTAAGCTATCAATTCCCATCACAGCGAGTAATCCTCGTATTCCTGCTAGGAGTTGTCCATGATAAGAGGCTACATTCTTCGCCTTTTTCTCAACTAGGAAAGAGGCTCTTTTCTTTGGATCCTGTGTGGCAAGACCTACAGGGCATGCCCGGCCATGTGCACCAGAGCACTCTCGTGCGCGGATACATCCTGCACTCATCATAAAAGCTCTGGCAATGGCAACATAATCGGCTCCAAGACCAAATAATACTATGGCATCATCAGGCGTTAAAACCTTTTCACTTGCTATAAGCTTTACCTTTTCCCTTACACCTGCAGACGCAAGCGTAGTATCGGCGATATAGAGTGATTTTGAGAGAGTCATACCAACGCTCATCATCATCTCAAGTGGTGCTGCACCACTACCACCTTCTCCACCATCTATAGTAATAAAATCAGGATAAGCTAAAGAACCTGCTTCTACTCTTTGCTTGATAAGTGTCGCATACTCTTGAAAACCATCTTGAGAGGAGATGACAATTTTAACACCTACGGGTTTTTTCGAAAGTTTTTTAAGCCTTCCCATAAAATCAAACAACTCCTCTAAGCTATGTGCGAAAGGAAATTGGTTTGGAGAGAAAAGATTTTTATGTGGTTGCACCCCTCTGTAGTAGGCAATGGCATCCGTCACCTTATTTGCAAGGAGTTTACCGCCTGTCTGTTTTGCGCCCTGTGCCATTTTTATCTCTGTCATTTTGCAAAAACGCATTGTTTTTTGGTAACGTGTTTCACAAAAATTTCCCTCTTTATCACGTACTCCATAGAGCCCACTTCCCATTTGAAAAATAATATCAGGAATATCATCGGGAACATTTTTTGGAAAGACATCTAAAGGTGCATCCCAGTTTACTCTGTAAAAAAGCAACTCTTTTGCATCAAAAAGATAGGTATCGGGTGCATCTTTGTAAACAACCATATATTTGTACACTTTTTGTGCAAGAGCATCGTTAAGGAGTATTTTTATGATTTTATAAATACTTTTGGCAAAAAGTGTTCCCTCCTGCGTTTGGAAAAATTTACATTCACGTGTATATTTATGTGTGTATAAAAAGTTTGAAGTAAGACTTCCTTCTCCCGTATTAATGGGAAATTTACCAAGATAAGCACCTTTTGCAAAAGCACGCGTACCCTCTGGAGAAATTGCACCATCACTCATAGCACTGCGTCCGAAAACGGATTGTGTAGTAAAAGGGTTTTCAGAAGATTCGCCAAAAGTAACATGAAAGTCATCACTGACATCTTGGGTATTTAAGACACAATTTGCATTTTTTATGGCAATGCGTGCATTTTTTTGTGGTTGTCCCGGAGAAAAGGAGGCATACGCAGATTTTCGCTCAGCAGAATCATACACCCAGCGTACCTTATCGAAAGATTCATAAAACTTTTCATCTCCAAAATACTGGCGCATAGGATCACGCAAGGCATAAAAAACATAACGCAATCGCCCAATGAGTGGGTAGTTTATAAGCAACTGGTTCTCTCTTTGGATATATTTATCGTATAGAAACAGAACAATAGATATAAGAACAAAAACTGCAATAATTGCTTTAAGCAAAAACATCAAAATAGGAAAATGCATCTCTCCTATTTCATGTGTAAAATGGACAAGTGCTTCCATTTTTTAATTTTTTTCACCAAAAATAAGTCTATCAAGAGAAAATTTTCCTGCGCCGTGTGAGAAAAATATCAATAAAAAAGACATATAATACAAAGGAATCTCAAAACCATTGTTACCTGCTGAAAAACCATTGTCAATGTGAACGGTTACAATCGCAACAATCATAATGATAATCAAAGGAATTGAAATAATTCTAGTAAAAAGTCCCAGTGTAAGTAAAACCACGCCAGTAACTTCTGTACTTGCTGCCATATAGGCATTAAGCGTTGGAAATGGGATACCCATAGAACCAAACCACTCAGCTACTGCATGAATATCATTCCATTTCATCATTGCAGGTTCATAAAAACCATACGCCACTAATATTCGTGCAAAAAGCAAACTCAATGATTGTAAATACTCACTCAAATGAGAAAATTCTATATACATTTTTTTTAAATTCATAACAAACTCCTTAGGTTGTGTAAAAGAGATTGTAACCATTGAATGTGTAGTCTTTGTGTAAATTCGTGTAAAAAGAAAAGTATTTTAAGGGGAGAGAGATTACAGGGAGAACTCCCTGTAGAGAAAGAGAAAGCCTATTTACTTCCGCATTTTCCTGTGCCACATTTCATAGCTTTTTTCGCTGCTTTTTTCGCATCGCCACATTTACCTGCACCGCATTTCATTGCTTTTTTCGCTGCTTTTTTTGCATCGCCACATTTACCTGCACCGCATTTTTTCGCTGGTTTTTCCATTTTTTTACCACCGCATTTACCTGCACCACATTTCATATCGCTTGCACTAAGAGAAACTGCACCTAAACCTGTAAATAACGCTGCGCCAAGAAGCATTGCTGCTACATTTAACTTTTTCATCTTCTATCCTTTGTTTTGTTGTTTTGAAGCATTGTAACTAAAATTGATAACAATCAACAATCTTCACTTATGCATTGCATAATTGTATATACTTTGTGTGTAGTATTTGTGTAATTCTCTTTTTTATGGTGGTATAATACCTTTATCATTTCATGTTAGTATAAAAAGGTTGCCCCATGTTATCACAAAGCCAAACACTCCAAGAACAGTTTCAAATATTTTGCAAAGAACATAAGCCAAAAAAGCTTGATGATGCCATAGAAAAGTTTGCGATCTTTGGTGGCGTTGGCTGGGGTGAAATAGATTGTTCAAAAGATAGCTACTCTCTTATACGTAAACTCATTCTTGATGACTACTCCTACATTCGCAATGATGTCAATGACATTACAAGTGGAGCACCACTCTATCATGCGCTGCTTACAGCCATTGCAATGGGCGATGGAAAAACGCACGCAAGCTATAAACGTGCAAAACTTGAAAAATCTATAGGAGATAAAGCAGTGCAAGAGCTTGTCGAGCGTGGTATTATTTATGTAGAAAAACCAAAAAAAGAGTTTACTTCATGGGAGCAAAAAGAAAACATCGACAACAAACTCTACTTCACCACACCCTTTTTACGTTTTTGGTTTGCTTTTGTCTCTCCTCTATTTAAAGGCATACGCGACAAAAATTATGAAGAAGTAAAAAAGAGATGGTTAAACCGTGCCGCGGAATTTCCTCTGCTTCCATTTACGCAACTCTCCCAGCAACTCATAAAAAAAGATTTTGCCAAAAAAGATGAAATTCTGACCATTTCAAGTTACTGGGACACGCAACGAGAGTTTGACATCTATGCAAAAACAAAATCAGGAAAAATCATAGTCGGTAGTACAAAATATACCAATTCCAAAATAAAAAAGAGTGAGCTTAAACGTCTGCAAACCCTTGCAGAAGAGGCAAATATAAACGCAGACATATTTGTAATCGTAGCCAAAAAAGGGTTTTCAAGTGAGCTCAAATCGCTCAAAGGTGAGAGCCTCAAACTCTACACACTCAAAAATTTCAAAGAGCTCTGTGCAGATGATTCAATTAAGTAATATCTCTAAAAATTTCACAACACAGGAACTTTTTAAAAATCTCAATTTGAAGCTCAACACCGGCAACCGTCTAGGGCTTGTGGGACGTAATGGCAGTGGAAAATCTACCCTTTTTAAAATAATCACAGGTGAAGAGCATCCTGATGAGGGAGAAGTCATCATCCCAAAAAATTACAAAATCGGTACACTCAAACAACATCTCACTTTCACCCAAAACAAACTCCGTGAGGAGGTTGCACTCGCACTCCCACAAGAGATGCAGTATGATATTTATAGGGTTGAAAAGATTCTCTTTGGACTTGGCTTTAGCAATGAAAATTTAGATGATGATCCTCTCTCTTTTTCAGGAGGTTACCAGATACGTATCAACCTTGCAAAGCTCCTTGTTGCCGAACCAAATCTTTTACTTTTAGATGAACCAACCAACTACCTTGATATTGTCTCTATGCGATGGCTTACAAGATTTTTACAAAGTTTTGAAGGAGAGGTGATTCTCATTACCCATGATAGAGATTTTATGGATAGTGTCTGCACCCATACAGCAGGACTTATACGTAAAAACATCCAAGTTATAGAAGGAAATACCAAAAAATTCTATAGGCAACTTGCAGAGAATGACGCACTCCACCAAAAACAAAAAATTGCACAGGACAAAAAAGTAAAAGAGCTCGAAGAGTTCATAGCCAAGAACAAAGCCCGAGCTTCTACCGCTGCACTTGCACAGTCAAAGGTCAAACAACTCAGTAAGATGCAACGGCTTGATGATTTGTCACATGAGAGTTCTCTTAGTTTCTCTTTTAACTATGCTGATACACCGGCAAAGGTTTTACTTGATGTAAAAAATTTGGCTTTTGGATACACAGAGGAGAAAACACTCTTTAACAATATCGGCTTTACACTTACAAAAGGCGAAACGCTTGGTATCATCGGAAAAAATGGAAAAGGAAAATCAACGCTTTTAAATACCATTGCTGGACTGCTCACTCCAAAAAATGGAAACATCGAGTTTAATGCCTCTACACAACTCGCACATTTTGGTCAGACAAATATTGCACATCTCAATCCTTATAACACCGTTATGGATGAGATCTACAATGCAAATCCAAAACTTAGCGAGGCAAAAGTACGTAGCATTTGTGGAGGGATGATGTTTAGCGGTGACATGGCAGATAAAAAAATCTCCCTGCTCTCAGGTGGAGAAAAGAGCCGTGTGATGCTGGGACAAATCATTGCCCGTGATGTGAATCTTCTGCTTTTGGACGAACCGACAAACCACCTCGATATTGACTCCATTGAAGCCCTCACAGAGGCAATTAAAAGCTTTCAGGGTGCGAGCATCATTGTCACCCACTCTGAAGAACTGCTCCGTCGTGTGTGCGATAGACTCATCATATTTTCAAAAGATGGTGCCGATTATTTTGATGGAACCTATGATGAGTTTTTACAAAAAATTGGCTGGGAAGAGGAAGAGAGTGAAGAAAAAAGAGTAAAAACCCCAAAATCAAACCATAAAGAGAACAAAAAGCTCCGTGCAGAGCTTGTTCGAGAGCGTAACAAACGCAGCGCAGATTTAAAAAAGAGTGTACAAAAACTTGAGCAGACTATTATGGACATAGAAAACGAACTCACTCTCAAGCACGAAGAACTCATAGAAGCCTCAAACGCAGCAGAGAGTGCAAAACTGATGCAACTCTCAAAAGAGGTTTCTACTATGGAAAACCAAGTCGAAGAGCTCTTTGAAAAGCTTGAAATTGACCAAACGCAGCTCGATACAATTCTACAAGAGTATGCAGAAAAAATAGAGGCACTCTCATGAGTTTAGAGTTCTACTTTCTCCGTTCTAGTGAGCAAAAGATCGTAACAGATATGCTCTACTACTCACAACACCTGCACACAACGAACAAAACGCTCCAAGATATTCCAGAACTTACCATTTACCATGAATTTTATGGACTCACACCAAAAGATTTTGGCATTTACATACTCAAAGATGCAAAAATTGCCGGTGCTATATGGAGCAGAAGATTAAGTGATTACCACAATTCTCATGCCTTTGTAAAAAATGACACTCCTGTTTTAAACCTCGCAGTAAAGCCAGAGTTTCAACACCAAGAGATTGCAACAGCGCTTGTAGAAAAATATCTTCAAGAGGCTGCAAGTATGTATGAAATGCTCTCTATAAGTGTTATAAAAGAGCAAATTCCTTTTTTTCAAAAATTTGCTTTTGAGATTGTAGAAGGAAGTGAACACAAAAGTTATGTTGGAGATATTGATTGTGTTATTATGATAAAAAAACTCCAAAAACAAAGCACACAAGAGCATTTTACAGACTTTAGCGACTGCAAATGGCTTGACTAAGTCTTGCTAAACGCAGCCCTTAGAGTACCCAGACACTAAACTTTTTATTTTTGATTTTTCCGCTGTTAAGACTCTTTCTTGCCTGCTCGGCAAATCTATTTTCAATAGCAACATACGCCTGCCTGTCGTAAATGTCAATTTTACCGACACTTGAACCTTTTAAGCCTCCATCACCTGTTAATGCACCTAAAATATCACCGGCACGGAGCTTGTCTTTTTTCCCACCTTCAATCACAAGTGTAATAAACTCCGGCTTCATCTCAAAACGGGCATCCTCTTTGAGCGCGGAAGCTTCTAAAAATGCCACCTCTTGAGTACTGTATTCTTGCGCTTTTTCACTCTCATACTCTTCATATAATGAGATTGCAATTCCCTCTGCTCCCGCACGTCCTGTACGTCCAATTCTGTGTGTATAGGTCTCAAATCCATGTGGCAAATCATAATTCACCACCATTGTAAGCTCTTTTATGTCAAGTCCACGTGCTGCTACATCTGTTGCCACCAAAATAGGACAAGAACCATTGGAAAATTGTACAAGGACATCATTTCTCTCATACTGCTCCAAATCACCGTGGATTGCAAGTGCATCTATTTTTTTCTCTACCAAGGCTTCTGCTAACTCTTTTGCTTGGAGTTTTGTGTTTGTAAAAACGATGACATTTTTTGGCTTATAGGTCGCAAAAATATTTACAAGTGTCTGGAGTTTATTTGCTGTTTTATAAAACTCCTGTACAATTTTATTTTGCACCTCTGTAGTCGTTGTTTTCACGCTTATGGCATCTTTTTGTATCTCTTTGCTTATCTCCATAATTGCATCATCATATGTGGCAGAAAAGAGGAGGGTTTGACGCTCTTTTGGTACAAATGCCAAAAGGCTTTGAATCTCTTCAATAAAACCCATATCAAGCATTCTGTCAGCCTCATCAAGTACCAATGTTTGAAGATTAGAGAGTTCTAAACTCTCTTTATTAAGGTGTTTGAGTACACGTCCGGGTGTTCCCACTATAATATGTGCCTGATGTGCAAGAGAACCAAGCTGTTTCCCAAAAGACTCGCCCCCTGTGAGCATTAAAATCTTAATATTATGTTGGAACTTTGCAATACGTCGTAGCTCTTTGGCTACCTGATCGGCTAATTCTCGTGTAGGGCATAAAACCAGTGACTGCACACGGAACTTTTTTACATCAAGATTTTGTAGTACTCCTATACCAAACGCAGCGGTCTTACCACTTCCTGTCTTTGCCTGCGCAATCACATCTTCACCGGCAAGTATCAAAGGCAGTGTTGCTTCTTGAATAGCTGTCATCTCTTCATAGCCGAGTGATTGCAAATTCTTTATCATTGCAACCGGTAACTTTTCTACTGTTTCAAATTTCATTCTTACTCTTTCGTCATATTTAATTTATTTACATTCTCAATTGCTTCTACAACATTTTTTTGAATAGTGCCCATAGGTAAAGAGTAATCTCTCTCAAACGCAACAACACCTTTTACATTGGAATTTTCAATATATAAAATAAGTTGGAGTATTTCACCAAATACATTTTTATGATCAAGTAAGGCATCTCTCACACTTGGTGAAATATTTATCCGTTGTAAAATATCTTCAAGGCGCATTGAAAAGATTGTATCTATAAGAGAGAGGACAGCCACAAGGTAGCCCTCTCCTAATCTATCACTTTTTATATTTGGTTCTATACTTTTAAGCGTTAATTCCATTAACTCAATTCTATTTTCTACCATCAACATAAGCGGTTCATGATTTTTATTTTTTGAGAGTGACTTGGAGTATATCATTAACATCAACCATTTGGCAAGAGTAACCCTTCCCATCAGTGTAATCACCTGCTTAATAGAAGAGATTTTATTTCTAAAATGAAATGCCCCAGAGTTAATAAACTGTAAAAGTTGCAGTGTTACCTCCGGTGTCTTCTCAAACGCAGTCGTTATCTCTTCAATACTCGCATCCTGCATCAGTAAATTATAAAGATTTAAAACATCAAACTGCGCTGCTTCATATTTTGCATTTTCAAGAATTTTTGGTTTGGCAAAGAAATACCCCTGAAAACAATCCACACCAAGTGCTTTTGCTTTTTCATAATTTTCATAATTTTCAACTTTACTTGCAATAATTTCAATATCATGCTTTTTAAGTTCAGCAATATACAGCGCAACATCTTTGTCTAATCCCTGCTCAAAATCAATTTTATAAAAAGAGAGATAAGGGAACACTCCTGCATACTTTTCAAACGTAGTTAATGTCAATTTCATGTCATTTATACCAAGTAGATATCCCTCTTTGTGCAACTTTATTATACGCTCTATCACCTTTTCATTCATAGGAACAGATGCTAAAAGAAAAAAGACAAAAAACTCCTTCGGTACAGAGAATATAAGATCATTCATCAGAAACTTCTCATCAATTTTTACAAAACCACGTTTCTCTTCTAGTAATGTTTTTGTACCAAACTTATTTAAAATATTACTAATAACCGCAGCACTCGCATATCTGTCACCACTAATAACACTCTCTTTATTTATATCTCTATATAAAATTTCATAGGCACAAACCCTTGCCTTGACATCTATAATTGGCTGTCTTGCTAAATATACATTGTTCATTACTTTGCCTTTTTCTCTTTTTTTGATTATATCACAAATAAATATTAAAAATTATTATTTTGTAATGCATACATTAAAATAGATGCTGCAACACCAACATTAAAACTTTTCACTCCCCTATGCATCTCTATAGTGATCACCTCATCGCACTCTTGTAAAATCTCTTGTGCTATGCCTCTTCCCTCGTGTCCCATAATGAGTACCCACTTTTGCACAGGACGTAAATCTTGCAGCATTGTAGCATTAGGACTCACTTCTGCTGCATAAATTCTGTAGCCTCTTTTTTTCAAAGCCGCAATAGTTGTAAAAATATCCTCATAGACGTGTGTTTGTAGCATTGAAGCATATCCCATGGAAACCCGTAATGCTCGTCTATTAAAAGGATGGGGTGAAGATTTTGGCAAGAAATAACTCTTCACACCAAGTGCCGCTGCACTTCTCGCAATAGAACCTACATTTTCACTGGAGGTAATGTTGTCAAGCAGTACAATGCTCTCTCCTGCCATCTCCAAAGTAATATCATCAGGACGGATGCCATGCATCATACAATTATGATGGATTTTGTGCCCTACAATCTTCCCCATCTCCTCTTTCGTGGTAAGGAAGACCTTGGGAATATTTTTTGCACGCACAAGAGGCATAAATTCATCATAATACTCCTGCGTTGCCAAAATACTCTGTATCTCTATATCGCTCTCAAGCAACAAGTTTACTACCTTAGGAGAATCAGCAATGAAACTTCTGTCACTTCTAAACGCAGCCTCTCGCAGTTCTTTGTAAATGAGTAATTCTTTACTCTCAATTGTATCAATTTTTGTAATCATGACGTATTTTAAGATAAAATACCTTATGAAGATACTATTAATGGAAGATGATCCCGTTTTATCGGAAATAATCTTAGACTATTTACAGGAGAGCTGGAGTGTTGATTATGCTTTTAACGCGGATGCTGTCTATGCCCTTTTAGAAGGGAATGAGTATGACCTCTTTGTATTTGACATCAATGTTGTCGGGCAAAATGGGCTTGAACTACTTCAGGAGCTGCGCAGTTTTCACAATACAACGCCCACTATTTTTATAACCGCCTACAAAGATACCTCCTACCTACAAAAAGCTTTTGAAATAGGAGCAAACGACTATATTAAAAAACCTTTTGAACTCGAAGAACTCACCGCTCGTATCCATAATATCAAACGCCTTTTTCATATAGAAACACAAGAGAGCATCATCATTGCTGCAAATATCCACTTTGATAAAAAGCGCAAGAAAATCATAAAAGACGCCAAAGAATTTACCCTCACAACAAAAGATACACTTTTACTCTCCTATTTTTTAAACAACCAAGGAAGACTCATCTCCAATGAAGAGCTGAGTCAAAATATTTGGGAATTCGACTCCCAACCAAGTAATGCAACCCTACGCTCACACATCCGAACACTCAGAGAGTTCATAGGAAAAGAGAAAATTATTACCATAAGAGGAGAGGGCTATATCTATGAATAAAATCACAAAACGCTCTTTTTACTCCTTTTTAGCCCTCTATCTTATCTCCTCTTTTATCTTTTTATCCCTCGCTGCCTACTGGTTCTTTAGTTCTCAAGTCTCTATGGAGATGAGCAATAACTTTTATAAAATGAACCATATCGCAGATACTGTCAGTGCAAAAATCATTCACGCACACATGCACAAAGAGCAATACAAACTCGAACATTTTTCCTACGCACACGTTGCCCTTTTTGACAAACAGAAAAAACTGCTTGCTGGAAATACCATACAAAAAGTTGATTTTAGCAAAGATTTTTATAGGAAAAATGGTGTATTCACCCTTGTAACAAAACGTGCAGCAGGCCATTTGGGTATAGAATACATTGTTGTACAGAGTTCCAAATGTATAAATAATGTCACAAAAATAAAAAATAAAATTGCTTATGCTGTTATTATCACCGCTGTGTTAATCATTACAATTGCCCTCTTTTTATCCTATATTTTTCTCAAACCGCTCAAAGATAAAATGCACGAGATAGAAGAGTTTGTCAAAGATACAACACATGAGCTCAACACCCCCATCACAGCTTTGATGATGAGTACATCCCGTCTAAAATCCCATGAAAAGTGCCAAGAGAAAATCTTACAAAACATCTCTATCAGTACCAAACAGCTCCATGACATCTACGCATCTTTGAGTTATCTCAGTTTTGATAACAAAAGCGAAAAAGCTGTAACTACTGCGTTTGAGAGAGTTGTGCAGGAGGATATTTCCTATTTTCAAGAGCTTTTAGACAAAAAAAATATTACGCTCACAACCAATTTGCAAAAATCTACCCTAGAGATAGCACCAACTAAAGCAAAAATGCTTATCAACAACCTACTAAGTAATGCTATCAAATACTCTCCACCACACTCCACAATTTTTATTCACACAACACAAGAGTATTTTATGATTCAAGACGACGGTATCGGGATTGAGCCGAAAAAAATTAAGCATATATTTAAACGTTTTGTGCGAGCGAACTCTTATGCAGGAGGGTTTGGAGTGGGATTAAGCATTGTTGATGCTATTGTAAAAGAGTATGGGTACCGGCTCGAAATTACATCACAAAAAAATGCAGGGACAAAAATCACCATCTACTTTAAACGCAGCTAGTCTCTTTTATCGACACGAAACCATCCGGCAATGGAGTAACGTGCTGCGTTTGCAGGTAAAACCTCGTGTGGAAACTCCTCACTCATAAAAACAACCAGCGTATTTGCCGCAGGTGGAACCCTACGAATCTCTTTTTCACTTTTATCATATATGACCAAGGCACCACCATCTTCTTCTGTGTAGCCTTCATTTAAGTAGTACACGGTAGTTACAACCCGATTTTTTGAATTTTTAAAGGCATCAAGATGTTTTTCATAAAAAGCACCCTTTTCATAACAGGCAAAATGGGCTTCATAGTAGGTCAAACCCAAGTAGAGATTTCTGTTTAAATAGCGTTGCAAACCTTGTGCAAATTCCAGATATGCCTTTGTTGGCTCTGTATCTGCATCAATCCATGCTATTGTGTCACTGCGTCTTTTTGTATCAACTCTAGCAGTAGAAGAGACACCTGCACGCCTAAACGCAACTCCTTGTGCCAAGGAGCGTAATTCATGACAAAGCGCTGCGTTTAATGCATTTTCGATAACAGCAAATCCATCATTTACTAAAGATTTTGTAATGTTTTCATAAAGATTTTCATACATAAAGAAGATTGTATCAAGAAGAAGATTCTCAGTCAAGCTGAGAATCTCAAGTGTAGCGTTTTAGATTGGTAAAACTCTGATTTTTTTAGAGAGTTTCTCTTTAAGTGTTGATTCAATTGCGTAGAGTGTTCCTGTAGCAGATGAAGCACATCCATCACAAGCACCAAGATAACGGATATAAATATCTATGTTATCTTCATCTTTTTTGATGTCAATGATTTCCATATTACCGCCATCCATAATCAAGAACTGGCGTACATTTTCATCAATAATAGCATCAACCGCTTTGATTTGTTGTACAAGTGTCATCTCTTCAAAGTTACCACCACCTGCAAGTTGTGCATCAGCAGCAGCTTTCATCTTCTCTTCATCCATCTCTTTACGAGTTTGCTCTAAGATGTCAACAAGATAGTACTCTCTATCTTCATGTCCACCTGGTTTGATACAACTCTTACAAAAACCACCTGCTTTTGTATAGTCTGTAATCTCTTCAACAGTTTTTAAATCATTAAGTTTAATAACTTCTTGAATTGTGCCAAGTGAAACACGTGCACATTCACACACAATGATTTCATCTTCAAAACTTTCTTCATCAACACCAAGGTAGAGTGAAGCAGCTTTTTTGATAACATCATACGCCATTACAGAACAGTGCATTTTTTGTGGTGGAACAGCAGGAGTATCCGGATCGTCACGGAGTGCTTTTTCAACATCTATATTTGTAATTTTAACAGCCTCTTGTACTGTTTTTCCAATACAAAGTTCTGTCATAACATCACTCGATGCGATTGCTGTACCACAACCAAAAGATTTAAACTTTGAGTTTACAATTTTATCCGTTTTTGGATCAACTTCCCAGTAAAGACGCACAGCATCTCCACAGCTCTCTGCACCAAAATCAGCAACAATAAGTTTGTTACCGTGTGCCTCAGCCTCTTCAGGTGTAATTTCACCTTGGTGTTGAGGATTATTCATTAAAGTTGTTACTTTATTTGAGTAGGCGTCCCAAAGAGACTCGCCTAACATATCAGCTTTTGCCATCATATTTCCTTTAAATTTATTTTATAAATTT
>CAYRVR010000031.1:19443-20779 GCA_964427835.1 uncultured Sulfurimonas sp.
TTTTATTTTTAGTGTGCCATATGGTGAGGAATGTGGCACTCGCCAGCTTCTCCACCTGGTGTTGGTTGTACTTTTGCAAATGAGCTTGAAATAGCACGTAATCTATCCACGGCCTTTTTAAAATGCTCTATTGTATAATCAATCTCTTCATCTGTTGTAAAACGAGAAAGTGAAAGTCTAATACCCGTATGTGCAAGTTCATTGTCTGCACCGATAGCAAGCATTACTGTATTTGCTTCAAGGTCTTCACTTGCACAGGCACTTCCTGTTGAAGCACCAATCTGAGAATTGTTTAAATCCCAAAGCATTCCTTCTCCCTCAACCCCACGGATAGAGATAAGAATTGTATTTGGTGTTCTGTTTTCTCTGCTTCCAACTACAAATGTATCTGGAATCATCTCTAAAAGAGCATCTTCAAGTCTGTCACGTTTTGCACGGATACTTGCCATCTTCTCTTCTATATTTGTAGTAGCAAGCTCTATAGCTTTTCCCATACCTACAATGTAAGGAACATTCAATGTTCCAGAACGACGGTGTCCCATTTGCTCACCACCATGAAGCAGTGGAGAAAGTGCTTGAGAGTTTCTAATGTAGAGCGCTCCAACACCTTTTGGTCCATGAAATTTATGTGCAGACATTGAAAGAAAATCAAGATGAACATCTTGCAGATCAAGAGGAATCTTTCCAACTGCCTGTACGCCATCAGAGTGAAAAAGGACATTGTTTTGTTTACAAATTTCACCTATCTCTTTAATAGGGAAAATCATTCCTGTCTCATTACTTGCCCACATAACAGAAACAAGTGCCGTTTTATTTGTAATAAAGCTTTTTACAACATGTGGCTCAACAATTCCCTCTTCATTTACAGGAAGGTATGTTACTTTCACACCTTGTTCTTCCAACCATCTACATGTTGAAAGTACTGAAGGGTGTTCTACCTCTGTTGTAATGATATGGTCTTTTTCACCATTTACAATGTAGTCATTAAAAACTGACTTTAGTACCCAGTTGTTTGACTCTGTTGCACATGATGTAAAAACGATATCATCATCATCACTTGCGTTTAACGCAGTGTAAACCTGATCTATCGCTTTGCGTAGGTATGGATGTGTTGCTGTTCCAAATTTATGCAGTGAACTCGGATTTCCGTAGAGTTCACTAAAAAATGGTTGCATCACTTCTACTACCTGTGGATCGCACATTGTAGTAGCATTATTATCTAAATAAACTTGCATATTTTTTACCTCTTAATTGGGTGATTTTCTAAATAAGACTAAATTTGTCTTCTTTTACTTTCGACATCATAATAGCTTTGTCATTATGATTCGCTTAAGCC
>CAYRVR010000032.1:0-20316 GCA_964427835.1 uncultured Sulfurimonas sp.
TTTTCTGACATAGTAACTCCATATAATTGAGGCAATGGTAACGAAAAACTGTAAAAAAAAGATGATATATGTCAAGAGTTACTAACAGTAATTTTGTGTTATAATTGTTTGAATATATAAATATGTTTTAAAAAAGGTGAAATAATGGCAAAAGAACACTCGTTTGACATAAGTGCAAAAATCGATATGCAGAATTTTAAAAATGCTATAAACCTCGTAGATAGAGAGGTTGCAAACCGTTATGACTTTAAAGGTACGACATATGACATTAACTTTAAAGAGAAAGAGAAGGTGTTAGTGCTTGTCGCTTCAAGCGATAACAAACTAGATGCTTTAAAAGATATTGTTGTGTCAAAATTACTCAAACAGGGGCTCTCCTCAAAAGTTCTTGATGAGTTACGTGTTGAAGATGCAAGCGGTGGTACGCGTAAGGCAACTTTTAAAGTGGTGGACTATATAGAAACAAAAGAAGCGAAGAAGATTGCAGCCGATATTAAAAAGATGAAGCTCAAAGTTACAGCACAAATTGAGGGTGATAGCATCCGTGTTAAGGGTGCAAAACTTGATGATTTGCAAAAAGTAATGAAGATGGTCAGAGAAGGTGAGTGGGAAGCTCCTTTAGTCTTTGACAATATGAGATAGTACGATGATATTTGTAAAAAATATGACAGTCGGTGAGGCTGCTGCACATTTTGGAGTCTCTAAAGAGGCGATACATAATCGCATTAGACGGGGTTCTTTGCAGAGTGTTATAGAAAATGGTGTGAAGATGGTTGTGGTTGATGAGAGCATGAAAAAGGCCAAACCAGCACAAAGAGCTGCAACTCCAAGAAAAAAAGTGCCAAGTGATGGGAAGTATGAAAAGTTTTTAGAAGAACAAAACGCGAAGTTGCAAGCTCGGATAGAGACTCTTGAGGGTGAAACACGGACACTGCGTGATCAAAAAGAGCAGATGCTCATTCAAGAGAGAGAAAAGATTGAGCGTATTTATAAAGAAAAAGATGAACAACTCAAAAGTATTCTCAGTAGTATCTCCTCTCAGTTTATGTTGGATGCACCACAAGAAAAGAGAGAGGTTATCATTGAGCAAGAGGAGATGATAGAGGCAGAACCTGCTATTATAGAAGAGAGTGAAGTAATCTCTTTGAAAAAGTATCTCAAAAACAAAAAGCTCTCTCCTAAAAAAGAGGAAAAAGTTAAAAAGCGCTTTAAAAAAGCTGCAAAAGATAATGATGATCGCATTACTATCATTGGATCTAAATATTATTTGGATATTGCAAAGTATGACTATAGGGACCTTTTATAAGTCTACACTTTTTCTTTTAGATGCTCTCAATTCACCTATAACACCATAGAGCATAACAGTAATAATAGGGAAAAGTGAAGCAAAGGCGATGAGTCCAAATCCATCGATGAGAGGATCGCGCCCTTCAATGTTTGTTGCTAAGCCAAGTCCAATTGCAGCAACAAGTGGTACTGTGACAGTTGATGTTGTGACGCCACCACTGTCATAGGCAATGGGAATGATATACTTTGGTGCGATAAACGTTAAAATAATTACTAAAAGATACCCCACCATAATGTAGTAAACTATTTCATCTCCTTGAATGATTCTGTAGGCTCCAAGTGCAATGCCGATTGCAACACCAAGCCCGACAAAAAGGCGCAGTGTAAAATCATGTAAATGTCCGTCACTAATCTCTTGTGCTTTTCGTGCAATTGCCGTGAGTGAAGGCTCTGCCATGGTTGTAGAAAAGCCTATAAGAAAGCCAAAAGCGTAGATAATGAATCTATTGTCATACTGAGTAAGTTCAAGCGCCATAGTCTCACCTAGCGTAAAAAGACCCATCTCCAGACCAATAATAAAAGCATCAAGTCCTATAACAACGAGTAAAAATCCAAGGAGTACTTGAGAAAGGTTTTCTATTGGTTTTTTGAGAATGATGTATTGGAAAAAGAGGATGACTCCTAGAATTGGCAAAACATCGCTAATGACTCCTGCAAAACCTTTGAGCAGTGTGAGTATGTCAAATTGTGTAGGTACAACTTCAATCTCTTTGATAATGTGGGGAACAAGAGAGGTAGTGGGATCGAAAAACTCATAAACAACAATGCCATAGAGCTGCACAAAAATCATAGGAGTGAGCGAGGCAAAGGCAATAAGCCCAAAACCGTCTATGATAGGATTTCTCCCTTTAATGGTAGATGCCAAGCCAATTCCAAGGGAAGCAACAAGCGGTACGGTAACAGTAGATGTTGTGACTCCTCCAAGGTCATACGCTAATCCTACAATCTCTTGTGGCGCAAACACAGTGATAGTAACAACCATTATGTAGCCACTGATAATGTAGTAGTGGATGGGATGACCCTTTATGATGCGCCACACACCAATTACAATGGCAAAACCTACACTCAAAGCGACTACGCTGCGTAATACATCCGCATCAATACGCCCCGCACTGATACTTGCAGCCTTATCAGCAATGACAATAAGAGCTGGTTCGGCAATAGTTGTACCAAAACCGATCATAAACCCAAAAGTGATAATCCAAAAAGTAGAGCCTTTGTGTGCAAAATCACTTGCAAGTCCTTCCCCTACAGGAAAAATTCCCATTTCAAGGCCAAGGAGAAATATAGCCAGACCAACACCTACAATGACAAGGCCAATAGTTGTTGCAAGCCAATTGTGTGGAATGGTCTGTATGATAGCGAGTTGAAAAAAGAGTATGACAAGAATAATAGGCAATAGGTCACGGAAGGACTCTTTGAGAAGTTGCATGAATGTTGTGATTGTAAACATGGTCTATTTCCTATTATTGTATTTACTTATAGTAGCAAAAAGTTCTTTATTGTTGCTATAATTTTAGAATGAAAACATTATTTATAGGTGGCATCAAGAGTGGGAAGTCTCGAAATGCCGAAGCATACATACAAAAACTTTCCAAGCAAAAACCGCTCTATCTTGCTACAACGGAGTTTGTAGATGAAGAGATGCAAAAAAAGATTGATGCACATAAAGAGGCACGTGCTGATAGATTTATAACAGTAGAAGAAGCCCTGCGTTTAAAAGAAGCCATAGCACTGCATGAGGGTGGGGTGTTGATAGAGTGTTTGAGTATGTGGATAAACAATATGCTCTATCATGAAAAAAGTTTTGATGAAATCGAAGCAGAAATTGCAGATGTGTTAGCATTAGAACATGACATTGTATTTGTGATTAATGATGTAAGTGGAGGTATCATCCCTCAAAACAAGTTAGCACGGGAATTTGTTGAGATTAATGGTCGCATTGCCCAGAGTGTAGCTGCTGCTTGTGATGAGGTGTATCATGTTGTAGCAGGCATAAGTAGTAAAATAAAATGAAAAAGATTTTTCAGGGATTTGCTCTCGCATTTTCCATGCTTAGCATTCTACCGTTTTTCAAGGTGCATGACTTTTTCAAGGGAATTAATGGCTATGCAGCGATGTCTTATCCTCTTGTGGGTTTTATTTTAGGTGCTTTACTTTACGGTATCTATCTTTTGTTGGTGCCATTTTTTCCTCACTTTCATCTTGCTGTTATCATTTTTTCACTTTGGGTACTTCTCACCGGTGCTTTGCATCTTGATGGCTTGAGTGATACTGTTGATGGACTCTTTGTACCAAAAGAGAGAGCCCTTGAAGTGATGAAAGATCCGCATAATGGTGGAATGGGTATGATTTTTTCAGTACTCTTTTTACTTGTCAAAGCCTCTTCTGTTGTGGCGCTTGATGCTGTGTATCTTATACCTGTGATTATGATGCTCTCACGTTTGAGCATTGTGTTTGCAATCTACAATTACCCTTATATCTCACCAAATGGCATGAGTACACTCATAAAAGAGGAACTCACAAAAACAGAGGTCATTGCTGCGTTTGGCTATGTGTGTGTAGTTGTTTTTTTCTTTCATGCCTGGCTGTTACTCTTGGCTGCGTTTGGAAGTTTGTTTGTTATCAAAAGATTTTTTCTCAAGCGTTATGGAGGTTTTAGCGGCGATATTTACGGTTTTAGCATAGAAGTAATAGAGCTTATTTTACTCAATTGTGCGATTGTGGGAGTGGTATGAAAATAACACTTGTTCGCCATACCGAGGTTGAAGAGGCTTACCATAAAAAGTATAACGGGCATATTGATATTGGGCTCTCACAAAGAGGAAAAATGCAGGCAAAGGCACTTGGCAGCTATTTTCAAGGTAAAGAGTTTGATAGAGTCTATTGTTCTGACCTGCGACGTGCAAAAGAGACACTCGCTGCGTTTAAACAGGTAAATGGTGCTGTTTATACAAAAGATTTACGCGAAAAATCATGGGGAAAACATGAGGGAATGGGCTTTGAAGAGATTATTGCCCAAAATGAAATAGCATATGAAACATTTCCCCAATGGATAGAAGCACTCGATGGTGAACCTTATGAAAAGTACATTGCAAGGGTGAAAAAGTTTTTTTTAGAGTTTTTGCCACAACAAAATGGTGAGAATATTTTAGTTGTCACACATGCAGGTGTTATCCGCGTTTTGATGGCAATTGTACAAGAACTTTCACTTGAAGAGGCTTTTGCAATTGATGTACCATACTCCTCTTTTGTTGTTTATGATACAAATTTGAAAAGTTTTAGCACTATTAAATGTAAGCTTAGCTAAAATACCACTCTTCAAACAAAGGACAGCTGGCCGAGTGGTCGAAGGCGCTCGCCTGGAACGCGGGTGTAGAGCAATCTACCTAGGGTTCGAATCCCTAGCTGTCCACCACTAAAATCTATAATATATGTATAGTCATATATTCCTATCTTTAGGGATTTATATAATTATCTACAATCAGTTTTAATACTCTAAAAACACTTTATATGTTACCTATTTGTTACTTTTTTTATGGATGTATATATTCAAGATATGAATATTTTTATTGGTTTTTTGTTATGATACTAAAGAGAAAAGGGGATACTTCAAGAATGAAAAAAATAACTATGTTTAATGTTGAGAAATTTTTGAATTTGATGGATGGAAAAGAAGATACGTTTAATGATATTAATTGGATTGAGCCAATCTATATTGCGATGATTCGTGCATATCTAGATGATAATAGATTAGAAATTTCTACAAACAATAGCTACATAAAACAGATGATAGAAAAAGACTATCAAGATAATAAGACATATACGCCAATTGAGAATGTTAAAACAAGAATGGGCTTGGAAGAAATTTCTACACATTTATCGTCTATTATGTTGAAAAATTTTCAAAACTTGTCTCTTGATGATTTAAAAGATTTAGAACACTATTTGCAGTATCTTTTTTTAGAATTGATGAATAATGTTGCTGATCATGCAGATTCGCCAGTCGGTGGATATGTTATGGCTCAATATTATCCAATAAATAAGAAAGTGCAGTTTGTTGTAGCTGATAGAGGTATTGCTTTTTTAGAAAATATGAAGTTAAATTTTTCAGATGTTAGAAATGAAGAAGAAGCAATTTATAAAGCATTAGAAAAAGGTGTTACTTCGACAAAACAGATGATGTATGGGCAAGAGAGAAATGCGGGGTATGGGCTCTATGCTATGTGTGAGATTTTGAAGATTACAGGTGGTAACTTTGTAATTATTTCAAATGATACTTTAGTAAGATATTCAGATAAGAAATTTGAAACAAAAAAACTAGAAAATGGGTGGAAAGGAGTAGTTGTTGCCTTTGAATTTTTTGAAGCAAACATTAACTGGAGTATGGATGAGTTTAAAAGAGATTATTTATGGGGAACTTTGAGAGCAGAGGAAGATGAAGATTACTTTTAATTAAGCAATCTTCTCTTTAGAGTATTTGATAACGAAGTTAATAGTATCTTTAATCCCTTGTGTTTCATTCACAAGTCTTACTCGTCCTCGAATGTATTCTATACCAAAAGAACGGATAAATATACCAAATAGCTCGTCTATGAAAGATTGTGTTACTTGTTCGATACCAGAGAAGTCTAAGGTGACATTTCCATTTGGCTTGTCTAATTCTTTTTTCATAAGTGTTCGAATAATTTCTCCAGCACCCCGTGACCCAATAAATTCAAAACCACCAGTTTCATTTTTTATATTAATAACCATTGATTCAGGACCTCCTGTTTGGAAATTTATGTATGAAAGTATAACTAAATATATCTAATTAGTACACTATTGGGATATATTAACTAAAGGGGGAGATGGTTACTCTCCTCTTTTTTACTAACAATGCTATTTTTCTTCTTTTCTAACTTATCATAGAGTGCAAGCATATTGGTGTAGTCTTTATGGAGTGTTGTGTTTATGAAGAAATCTTCTCCTTCTAAAATATTGCGGGCTTTTTCAACACGTTCTTGCGAGAAAAGGGTGTAGAGTGCTTCTGCGTAATCTTCAAAATCTAGTTCCATCTCTTGCATGCGTGCAAGTTCTACAATAAGATGACCGAGTTTGTTTGTACCGTATTCTAGGAGTTCCAAAGCTTCATCATACTCACCTAAACGCAGCAGTGTTTGGGCTTTGAACTCTGCCATTGTGAAGTTCTCTTCAAAGATGACACCAATGTATTTTTCAACATTGAGGGAATCTTCTAAAGACTCTATGTTGAGGAGAATCTCTTCTGGGTCATAGTGTTGAAAGTTTAGTACCATATTGCGGATGAGTTTGCCATTGTTTTTGTTGTTATAGATCAAATCATCTACCGGATAAACCTCTGAGATGCCTGGCACTATAATTTGGCAGGAGTAAAAGCCCAAATAATCATACTCTCGTATGTAAATTTCTTTCTCCATGGTGTTAAAAATAGAAGTGAGTGCTGTGTACTCGTCTGCTACCGTTTTCCCTGTGTAGTGAAAAGGATTGTAAGCAAAACTTTTTTTAGCACTTAAAAAAGGCAATCCAATTTTACCATTTGAGTCTATAAAATGCGATTCAAGATTAAAGCTGTCTGCAACAAGACTCATGTCAAAAGTAGGGATTTCAAATGTATCAAGGTTTTCAAGTGAGCGTCCTTGCATTAGCTCTGTCATTGTCCGCTCTAGAGAAACTTCAAGAATGGGATGTGCTCCAAAAGAGACAAAAAGTGTTGCATTCTTTGGATTTATGAGAGAAATAGCTGTTACAGGAAATTGTCCACCAAGTGAGGCATCTAGTACTTCTACTGTGTACCCAAGCTTTTTGAGTGTTTGTAGATCTTCATATACTTTTGGAAATTTTTTTACAACATCTTCACTAAACGCAGGAAGCGCGTAGCCTTTTTTTATGATTTGCATCTTTGCATAGCGTTCACATATTTCACTTAAAGCCTGAACTTTTGCTTCTAAGGGAGTATTGCCTGTTGCTAAACCATTACTGACATATAAGTTACTCAAAATATTGATGGGAATATAGACTTGCTCTTTTGTTGATTGTTTAATAAAAGGCAGAGTAACGATTTTGTCCTCATAATCACTGTTAAAATCTACCAAATCCTCAGCACTAAGATTACCATCTTGATTGTAAAATGCCATAAAACCATCATTGAGGGAAAATCTTTCAAAATCAAAGGCAACTTCATCAGGATAATATTTTCTGTGTGGCAGGTGAAAATCTATAAAAAAGTTATTTGTTTGTAAGCGTTCAATGTACTCACCGTAGGCACTTGCAAGTGAAGCATCACTCAATACTCCCTTTCCATTGGAGTAGATATGTCGGGGTGCCTCTTTTGAGCTGAGATTTACGGAGAAGCAGTGAGTGAGGGGATTTTTTTGCTCGTGTAAAACTGTTTGACATCCTACGTCCGACAAGGCAGCTTTCATAGTTGCAATTGATTGTTGTAAAGGAGCCTCTTTTGAAAGAAAATTCATAAATTATGTTTCCTGATCTATTTTTTGTCATTATAGCTAATTCATTGCTTATTTAGTTTATAATGGTCTTAGCTAAACATGGAGTCACTTATGCGAACTATATATCTCATTATTGCCAAACAAATTGTTGAAGAGGCGGGTAGAATTATTAAAGAGGCCAGAGAGACAAATACTTTTGGATTTGAGTTTAAGTCAGACAATACTCCTGTAACAAACATAGACCAGCAGGTGCAAGACTACATGACGAAACGTTTGCGGGGGAGTTTTGACATTCAGGTGATGGGCGAAGAGAACTCCAATGCTATTGATGTGAGTAAACCTTACTGGACAATTGATCCCATTGATGGAACGTGGGCATTTATTACCCATGAAAACACTTCAGCCATTAATCTCTCTTTGATTGAAGATGGGGAAGTAAGTGTTGCTATTGTCTATAATCCTTTTACAAATGAATTTTTTCACACAGAAAAAGGAAGCCGCTCTTACATTGGTATGCTTACGCTTCCTTTGCGTGCAAATCCGACAGTGGCTGTTGTTAATTTTAAACCGGAGCGGGAGCACCCTATTGTAAGAAGCCTCAATGCACTTTTTAAGGAAAATAGAGTGAAAAAACTCACTTCCATAGGAGGCTCTACAACTTACTCTATGTGTATGGTTGCAAAGGGTGCATACAGCAATTACATTGCACACTTTAAAACACCCGCGCATTCATGGGATTTATCTGCTGCATATCTTATTATTAAAAACAGTGGCGGGTTTGTCACAGATTTAGATGGTGTGGAAATCGATCCTATTAACCATAAAGGCTACATTGTTGCGAGTGCCAATGCGCAGGCAAGAGATGATTTTCTCGCAATGATTAATCCGCTTATAAAAGAGTTTACGGTTGTGCTATAATTGCACAATGATAAACAGATTTTTTAAAAAATATCTTAGCATTATTTTTGTGCTCTCTTCTTTGTTGGGAGTGTTGCACCATCATAATGACTTACAACAGCACAATGATTGTAAAATTTGTGTACTTCAAGCAAGCATTGCCAATGCAGATACACCTGTGGATGTTGTATATGTTTCACAATTACACCTCCAATCTGAGGCAATCCTCACAAAACTGACTAATCTTCATAGTAAAAAATCTACTACTTTCCTCTTTGCGCGTGCTCCTCCTTTTTTCTCCTAAACTTTTACAACATTATCTATTATATTATTCTCGGAGAAAAAAGAGATGAAAAAAACAGTGAGTTTATCATTGCTTTCGTGTGCCCTGCTTTTAGCAGATACAAATGATATGAGCACAATACAAGCAGAATTACAACAACAAAAAGTCGCAACACAAAAGTTGCAAATGCAAGTGGATGCGCTTCAACAAAAGAGCCAAAAAGCAGTCAATACAAGTGCAAGCTTTTCACAAAATGCTTATTTGCCAGCGATTGCTCTTATCTTAAATATGTCAGCAGTTGGTCGTAATGTCAAAAATAGCGACTATGCCAACTTCTCTATTCCTGGATTTATAGACAATAACAAAGGTGAAACACCAGAACTTCCTTTTAATGCAGAGCGAGGTTTTAACTTTAACTACGCAGAGGTGGCGATGAACTCTACGGTTGATCCTTACTTTGATGCTTTTGCTATTTTTCACCTACATCCTGACCAATTAGAGATAGAAGAAGCCTTTATTCGTACACGCGCACTTCCATTTGGACTTCGTGTAAAAGCGGGAAAATTCAGAAGTGCTTTTGGACGTTTGAATGAAAAGCACCAACACTCTTGGCATTTTGATGAACAAGCGATCATTTACAAAGCACTCTTTGGACCAGATAGCATAAGTGATGCCGGTGTGCAAGTGCAATGGGTAGCTCCAACAGACACATACCTCATGGTAGGTGCTGAAGCTATGCAAGGAGCGAATGAGAGAAGTTTTGGCGATACAGCGACTGGTGTAGAGCGAAATAATCTCTATGTAGGCTATGTGAAATCAAGTGTAGATGTAGGCGATGACCTCTCTATATTAGGTGGTGTAAGTGTAGCACATGGAAAACATATAGGAAAAGATTCTAATGTTTATGGAGCTGATTTGACGCTTCGTGACCAGCTTGGTGGCTATAGTGCTTTGATTTGGCAGAGTGAATATTTGGAGCGACATATGAACGCAACAGCAACAAAAAAAGCAAAACAAGCTGGACTTTACAGTGAACTTATATACCAGTATAACAACAACTATTCGGGTGGTTTTCGTTATGATGCCATCACAAAAAACGATACCGACTTAAGTGCTTATACTGCTGTAAATACAAATAATTTAGATAAATACACAGCGATGCTTGAGTACCATCCATTTCCTATGTCACGTCTGCGTTTAAGCTACTCGTATGATAGAACAAAAATCATTGCAGGTGCGAGAAAAGATGTTTCACAAGTTATGCTTTCACTCAACATTGCAGCTGGTGCGCATGGCGCTCACAACTACTAATTACGCACTATAATGAGCAAAGCCCATTATAGAGGCAGGGACTAAAGTCCCTACAACCCCCTAAAGCTACAAAAAGTAAACTTTTTGAGAGAATAGGTAAGGTCAAAATTATTAACAGGAGATTTTTATGAAAAAGATATTTTTACTCACAGTTTTACTTACAATTTCAGCATTTGCATCTTTACGTGTAGATGCAACGTATGCAACCATGGGCGCAGTAGCACAAAAAATCGGAGGCGATTTAGTCGAGGTACAAGTGCTAGGAAGTTCCAAGTATGACCCGCATTTTATCGTTCCAAAACCTTCACTCATAGCAAAATTGCGTCGTGCTGATTTGCTCATCATGAATGGTGGTGGTTTAGAGCTTGGTTGGTTGCCACCACTGCTACGTGCTGCAAATAACCCTGCCATTCGCAATGGTGCAAAAGGACTTTTAGATATGTCACACTATGTTGCGATGATAGATGTGCCAACTTCCGTTTCTCGTGCTTTTGGTGATGTGCATGCACAAGGTAATCCGCATTTTTCAACAGATCCGCATGTAGTTTTAACTATGGCAGCGGCAATTAAAGACAAACTCATTGCACTAGATCCTGATAATGAGGCAGTATATACAAAAAATTACAATACCTTTATAAACTCTTGGAATGCCTATCTTACGCAGTTTGATGCAAAAATGAACACTTGTTCAGTTAGAAAAGTGGTGCAATATCATGAGCTTTTTAACTACTTCTTAAACCGTTACAACATTAAAAGCTATGGAAATATTGAGCCACTTCCTGGAATTGCTCCAAGTTCAAGACATACCATTGCGCTTATTCATACTATGAAAGAAAATGGTGTAAAAGTGATTTTACAAGATGTCTATCATGAACGTAAAACTGCAAAGTTTATAGCAAGTAAAACAGGTGCTCGTGTTGCGATTATTCCACATGAACTTGGAGCCGATGGAAGTAAAACACTCCAAGAGTTTTATGACAAAATAGCAACAAGAATATGTCAATAATCGAACTTTTATGGCCAGCCTTTGTGTTGGCTATTGCCCTTGTTTTTATACACTCTGTATTTGGTGTTGAAATTATTAAGCGGGGTGTGATTTTTACTGACCTTGCCATTGGGCAAATAGCAGCCATTGGTATGGCTTTGAGCGTTGCGTTTATGGATGCGAAGTATCAAACAGCTATGACTTTTGCCTTTGCTTTTGGTGCTGCGTTTGTTATAACATGGGCAAGTAAAAAGATTGAGAAGATCGAGGCGTTTATAGGGCTTTTGTATGCGCTTGGCATCTCTTCTATTATGCTTATTCTTGCACAGAGTTCTGAGGGAACAGAGCTTTTTTCAAAACTCAGTGCGGCAGATATTTTATTTACTTCACAAGAGGAACTGTATAAGAGTTTGGCACTTTATGGCGTTGTGGCACTTGTTATGTTTGTGATTTATCCACGATTAGAGGGCATGAAAAAGGAGTTTTTGTTTTTTACTATGCTTGCAGTAACCGTGACCTCTTCGGTACAGTCTGCAGGGGTTTTAGTCGTCTTCTCGCTTCTTATAGCTCCTGCATACGCTGCTTTAGTGCAAAAAAGGATGCATCCTTTCCTTTTTGCAACACTCTTTGGCTCTGTAGGGGTTATTCTTGCAATGGTAGGTTCTTATTTGCTTGATTTACCCACAGGATATGCAATTATTTTCGTTAGCGTTTTCTTTTCACTCCTTTTTGTGGTATTATCTGCTATTACATCGCAAAAGGTAAGAAATGATTAGTAGAGTTTTGGTTTTTTTACAGTTTTTTATTATATTTTTAATGCTGCTTCCTTTTGGTTCACAAACGCAGCATCTTTACATTGGTGGAGTGCTTATACTTTTAGGCGTGGGTATTGGTTTGTTAGCGATAGCAACACATGAGAAGGGAAATTTTAATATCCGTCCAACCATTAAAGAGAATTGTAAACTCGTTACCCATGGCATTTATGCCTATATACGCCATCCTATGTATCTTTCAGTACTCGTTGGGATGCTTGGTGTTGCTATTGTCTATTTTACCTACTATGAATTGGTTTTATACCTTTTTCTTTTTGTTGTTATGATTGTAAAGATGCTTTATGAAGAGCATTTGTGGAAATGCCATTTGACTGCGTACAAGAGTTATATGAAAAAAACAAAGCGGCTTGTTCCTTTTATTTTTTAAAGGCAAGACAAGGGAGAGAATATAATGGATGTAATGTTACTGTTAAAGTCTATAGCCGGCTTAACATTTCTACTAGGATTTTTAATTTTTTTGTTTCTCTACTCTTCGCGTACGAAAAAAGCAGCGAAAAAAGCGGAAAAAAAACGCTCTTACACTAAAGCAACTCCTCCAAAAGAGCCGACAGATTTCGACTCACTTGCAAAAATTATACGTAATAAAAAATCAACAGCAGATGAGCTACAACATGCTTTGGAACTTCTCGTAAAGTATCATGGTACAATTCCAAAAAAACTAGGCATTCGCGTGCATCCTGAATTTTACAAATACTCAGAGATTATGCTGCGTTTATGTAGGCACCCAAATACAAATAAAGAACTGATAATAAATTTTGACAGGGAACTCGAGAAGAAAAATCCCGAGTATGTAAAAGAGATAAATGATGCCCTAACAAAAGGGCTTAACTCCAGAGGCGTGTAGTTATTTTCGTTTTGCAGTCTCTTCTTTTACAGCGCTAAGAAGTTCTTGAAATCCTACTTCGCTTGAGTGTTCAACTGCTTCAAGGGCTTTGAGTGCTCCATCAAGGTTGCCTCTTTTTGCTTCACTCATTGCATGTTTGAGTTCTTGGTGCACAGTAGCATGGTGTTTGCTAATGCTTGGAATATGAGAGTTTCCTTTAAGAAGGCTGCTTGTAACTTGAGCGAACCATTTTCCAAATCTACAGCTGTTTTCATCAGTAATGGAGACCTCTTCTTTGTTTAGAATGGCTTTGTAGCCGATAATTTTAAGGGCGATATGGTCAATTTTACCATTACTGACATTGAATTCATTTGTAAGCTTTTCTGTTTTGTTCTTAATCTCTTGAGAGTTTGCAACTACTCTTTCAATGTTTTCACGGAAAATATCTAAAATATCCATAACTTTTGATGTTTCATCTATAAATGTCGTACTAATCTCCATCATAGAATTAGAGTTTTGTTTAAGACCGTTAATGTTGATTTCAACTTCTTGTGTTGCTTTTTGTGTACGTTCTGCAAGTTTTCGTACTTCATCTGCAACAACAGCAAAACCACGTCCATGCTCTCCTGCACGAGCAGCTTCTATGGCTGCGTTGAGTGCAAGAAGGTTTGTTTGGTCTGAAATATCTTTAATGAGGTTAATGATTTCGGCAATAGACATAACACTGTCATTAAGCGAGTTTGAATCATCTCCAAGTGTATTGGCATGTTCTTGAATATTTTCAACAGTTGAAGCAATACCGTTTGTTTGCTCCTCTATGGTATCCATACGGGTACTTGTTTTTGCATTGAGTTCGTTAATCTCTTCAAGTTGCACGAGGTTATCCTCTATGGTACCTTGTAAAAAGTGTGTACCGTCACTGTAGCTGTTGATGATGATTTGCTCAAGTCTTTCATCTTGCGGCTGCGTTTGTTTCTCTTGTTGCGAAGATCGGAGTTGATCTATCTCTCTTTTAAGTGAACTGTTTTCCTCTTCGAGACTTTGAATTCTCTCTTTATACGCCTTTTCAAGCTTCTCTATTTTCGCACTACATCCAAACATAGTCCATCCTCTATATAAATTTCATTTATTCTAACATAGAAAATCTAAATCTTATCTACAATCGGTCCTTGAAGTTTATAAATGTGATATTTTTGTAACGCTCTTATATCATCTTGTGTGCACACAGCTGTTGCAATAATGTCAATGTCAAGTGATTTTGCTACAAGTTGGAGGTTATTTATTGTTTCATGTGACTGGTCAAGAAGAAAATGTGCATCAGCTTTTATAAATGCAGGATTAATATCTTGAAGATAGGAAAAATCATTTGCGCTTGCAGAGTAAGAGTAGAGACCAAGTGTATAACCATACTTTTTAAACAAATCGACATATCCTAGGACTGTTGCTGTTTTGTGGGATGCAAAACTGTCTGCAATCTCAAAAGAGAGATGTTTTGTACTTTTTTTCTTCTCTTTGGCAAAAAAGAGGGTTAATTTATCAAAGTTGCTCTCATCTTCAAAAAACTCTTTTGGTAGCTTAAGTGAATAATGCGCATGTCGTAATTTTTCCTGATACTTTTCAAAAAGGATTTTCAGGATGCTAAAATAGACATTACTTGTCAATCCAAGGCTAATAATAGGGGCTATAATAGAGTTATAGTCATACACTTTTTTATCGGGCGTAATAAGCTCAAAAGAGACAACTTTATGGAGCACTCTTCCGGTTTGGGTATCTTTTACATTACTAAAGTGAAGAGAAAAACTTGCATTGTCAATGCCTTGTTCAAGTATTTCTCTCCACTGTGTTTTACTCATTGAAGCTTCATCTTTAGAATCTTCATAGAAGTATACATTTGAATTTTCATCATTTTTAGCATGCAGAAGTGCTGTGTCTACGCGTGTAAGGAGTTCCCCTACCGTGATGTTTGATTCATATTTATAAATGCCAATGTTGAGTTGGAATTCTGCCTGAGAAAGTTCATAATTTTGTAAAACCTCTTGGAACATCGTTAGAATTTTTTTGGCAAATTCCTGTGCATCTTTTTTGTTTGTATTTGGTAATACAGTTATAAATTCTGTACCATTGACGCGCGCTGTAATACTCTCTTCATCCATGAGTGCAGTCGTGCGTAGCTGCTGTGCAAAATCAAAGAAGAGTTTGTCAGCTTTTTGTCTTCCTAGAATTTGATTTATTTGCATGGCACCATCAAGTGCAAGCAGTACAATAACGCCCCCTTGTGTTTTTCCCTCAAGTGTTATAAGTTCTGGAAGTTTCATCATGAGGTAACGACGGTTAAAAAGTTTTGTGACAGGGTCGTTGTACTGGAGTTCTTTGTTACGTTGTAGTGCTTGTGTCGCCTGCTCAAAAATCTCTTTAACCCTTCTTACCATTGAGTTCATCGCTTTTGAGACCTCTTTAAACTCTGTTGTGTAGGGTATTTGCGTCTCTATAATAAATTCATTGTTTGTGATTGCTTCTGCTTGGTGTTTTATTTTTTTAAGTGGTCTTAAAATAAAATGCAGCATAATCGCAAGTAAAAGAAGAGAAACAGTTGCAGCGACTATAAAGAGCTCAATGAGATTTATAAACATTTTGTAGAGTGCTTTATATGTGAGTGCCTGGTCTGCACTTACACTCAGATTTCCTATGCTCATCCAGTTATTTGTTACCTCTGTTGTAACAGGTTTTACTTGGATGTTAGAAAGTTGCACAAACCATGCAGGCACACCTTCTATAGGGTCATTGTCTTCTTGCTTGTAGCTATAGGTATCTGTAGTAAATTCTATGCGTTTGTAGTAGCCGCTGTCAAAGGCTGCATCAATGATACTTTTGACAATGGCAGGTGTTTGATTTTTTTTCAGCTTTGTTTCACCAGCAGGTGCATTGAGAATACTTCGCATAACAGATGCTTTGTTGGCATTATTTGCGAGTGTAGTACTGAGTGCGTTGATATTGTTTACAGTCATCTCATAGAGGTTTTCTGTCATATCTTTTTTTGCACTGTGATAATTTTGCACCATCACAGCACCTAAAATAGTTAAAATTAATAAAGAGACGGCAAGTGCCATTTGTTTAAAGAGTGTCATGGGGTAGCCTTTTTATCATAGTTTTTTCCTTTGCATATTATATTCTAGTTTTTTCCATTTTTTTGATTTTGGTCCTGTGTCGCCATTGATCATTTTTATCATTTTAACCAAATCTGGACGTTGGGAGGCTGGAAGTACATGATTATTGTTATTTCCTAAAATTAAAATATCGTTTTTTGATTTTGGATGGGGAACTCTTAAGTAAGCAAGAACCATGTGCGCAACAAGAGCTCCTCTTCTGTCCCTATAGACAACATAGGTAAATTTCATCTTGTGTGGATCAACACCGAGGGCTTTAAGGATGTAGTACTTTGCAATGGTGTAATCTTCACAGTCTCCACGGTTTTTACCTACAAATTCATAGAGGGTTGCCCAGTAATCACGTACCCCGTAAATGTGCATATCACTGTCGTACCTAATTGCGTTTACCCAGCTGTTTACTGCGTTTAGTTTTACCCGTTCATTTGCATGTTTGTACTTTTCAATCAAATCTTTTTCTATGGAGATAAATCTGTTTTTTGCTTGCACACCATATTTTTTTTGTGCTTGTAGCTCTAAGTCTTTAGAGATGAGTTGTGCATCTAAGAGAACCGATAGAAGGAGAAAAAGAGTGATGAAAAATTTCATTGTTTCATAGTTGTCTTTTGTTGAAACCCGAAGTGCCAAGTTTGGCATTGACTTCGAGATTTTTGGCATAGGGTTTGAGGTAGTGCGGTAGGGCACGCCCTTTGAGTTTCATCAGATCTTGAAGCATACGCTGTGCGACATCCTCTGTTGCAACCATTTTTATGGTAGTGAGGTAGGAAAAAAGGAGTTCTCCTTGACGTTGGAGAGAGATCTTCCATGTTGCATCAGTTTGTTCATATATCCAGAGTCCAAAGGCATAGAAGTTTTCAAAGACCTTGGGTGTTGTTGTGGTATCTTCCCAGAGTAAACGCAGCGAGTGTTTAAAATTACCGCTGTTGTAGTAGAGATCCCAAAAGCGTGCAAAACGTTTCATAATCTGAATGTCTTCAAAACTCAGCTCGGAATTTTTGAGTATGTCATAGGGTGGAATATCACTGTAAACCATTTCATAAGTGGTGTCATGACGGCTAATATGCGTGCCTGAGAGCTTTTTAAGTATGCCTATTTGGATTTCGCAGCTGCTCATACGCATGAGAGCATCGAGGTTTTTACCAAAACTCTCCAAGCTCTCACCCGGTAGCCCTACAATGAGGTCAAGATGGATATGGGCGGTTGTCTCATTTTCTAAAAAGCTGATGTTCTCTTTGATTTTATCGAGCTTGAGTTGGCGTGAGATGTTATTTGCTATCTCTTGATTGAGTGTTTGTATGCCGATTTCAAGTTGTAGCGCTCCATGGGGAAAGCTTTTTATTTTTTGACGTAAAGAGGCTGGAAAATGGTCAGGAATAACCTCAAAATGGGCAAAGTAGGGTGGCTCTTTTGATAAAAAGAAGTCTAAAATGGTATTTGCCGCTTTCATGTTGAGGTTAAAGGTTCTATCGACAAATTTGAAGTTTCGTGCACCGCGTTGCCATAGCTTCTCAAACGCAGCCACAACAGCATCAAGGTCAAAAGCACGCACTTTTTCATCCATAGAAGAGAGACAAAACTCACACTCAAAAGGGCATCCTCGAGAGATTTCAACATAAATATAGCGATTTTTTATATCATCATCGCTGTAGTACTCATAAGGCAGTTGGATCTCTTTGAGTTTTGGAAGGCTCATGCGGATAATGCGCTCTTGCTGCGTTTGGGTGAGAATGTTTTTACATAGCTCATAAAAAGCGATATCGCCTTCACCTTGAATAATATAATCTGCAGCATCAAAATTGACACGAAAGGGCAAGTAGGTCACTTCTGGGCCACCAAGGACAATGGTTGTTTCGGGGGAGACTTTTTTAAGAATATGCAGTAGTTCATGCACATGTGAAGCATTCCAAATATAGACACCAATGCCTATAATGTCAGGTTTGTGGAGTAAAATTTTCTCAGCAACTGTTTGAATAGCATCATTAATGCTAAATTCGAGGATAGAAGTATTTGCTTGTAACTCTTGCATATTTGCATAGAGGTAGCGTAGTCCGATGGCACTGTGGGTAAATCTGGAGTTGAGCGTTGTGAGTATAATTTTTTTTGCTTGCATTGTTTGGAGATTATATCGAAAAAAAAGTGAAAAAGAAAAACAGCTGAGAGTAAAAAGGGGGAAAACTCAGCTGTTTTAAAAATTTATAGGAGTATTTATTTATCTCTTCTTATGAAAGGGGGAAAACATAATCGAGATGTTGAAATTATAATAGTTATAAGTAAATGTTTAGTAAATAACTATTTTTTTCCTTCCTCATACTCATCAAGCATTGTATCAAGATCACTAAAGAGTTCTCCTGATGCTTCCTCCATAACAGTAAAGTTTTGTGTGATTTTTTGAGGGTGATCAAACTTAAGCACACTTCCCTCCTCAACATATTTGAAATTATCAAACACTTTGTTATGGACGGTTGCATGTGGTTTTTCCATAGCTTTAAATGCTTTTGTATGGCCAAAGCGCTCTTTACCTTTTGTGTCATACCATTGGCCTAAACGGCAGTGGTGATGATCTGGTAAGTTAGTTTTCACTTTACCAGTAAGTACTGTAGAGTAGGCATTAGATTTAAAGAGGATGTGATCCACCTTCACAAGGGTTGTAAAGAGCCTGTTTTGGATCCGTATGGCAGTTGCATGAGAATTGGTTGCAAGGCTGTTGAGCTCTTGAAAAGTATGCTCAAACGCACTAATGACATCTGTCGATTCTTGTGCGATGTTACTAATCTCATCAGAGTTTGTACGCATATCATTGGCCTCTTGCTGGAGGGTTGATATGTTTATCTCTATCTCTGTTGTTGCCTTTTGTGTACGTTCTGCAAGCTTTCTTACCTCATCGGCAACAACAGCAAATCCACGGCCATGTTCACCTGCGCGTGCGGCCTCTATGGCTGCGTTTAGGGCTAAGAGATTTGTCTGGTCTGCAATGTCTTTAATGAGTCCTACAACTTCTGAGATTTCACTTGTGCGTCCCTCAAGTGAGACAATCCCTTCATGCGAGGTTTCAATAAGCTCAACAAGAGAGCCAAGACGCTTGGAAATCTCTACAACATTCGTAAGGCTTGAAGCAGATTGCTCAGCCGTCTGTTCTGAGACATCTACAATCTCTGTGGAATTGTCAGAGGCCTGCAAAAGATCTCCTTGGAGTATTCCAAGACCGCGTGCAACACCGCCACCAAGACGTGTAAACTCTGCGGAGAGTTCTCCTAACATTTTTGTCTCATAACCACTTGCAATAGACGCAATCGCCCCATTGAGCTTGTCCGATGTGTATTTGTAAATACCATGCAACCCAGCAGGAAAAGCATGTCTGTATGTTTTTCCCTCTGAAGCAAACTCGATGGTTGTTGCTACATCACGCATAAAAGCTTCTGTCTGGTCAAGCATATCATTGAGTGCCCAGGCAAACTCAGACATCTGTGAACCATCATCAGGAATGTGTGTAACACGACCTTCCAAATCCCCCTTGGCTGCTGCTTTTATAACACGTGTCATTTGTGCAAAAAGTGCATCCGAATCGGAATTACCCTTGAATAGAGATGACAAATTCATCATATGATACTCCTTCTTTAAATAGTTCATCGTTGAGGACTTTTTCCCCTGCGTTTACACCACCATTGCGTTCTGCTGCAAGCATTTTCTCATAGAGTGGTTTGATGATATCAAGTGCTTTTTGGCTTGGTTTTCTTCGTACAGAGTAGTAACCGATAATATTTCCATTGCTATCAACAGAAGCTGTGACATTTGCTAAAACCCAGTAGGCATTATTGTTTTTTGTTTTATTGACAACAAAGGCAAATATCTCCTCTTTGTTTTGAATGCGACTCCAAAGCAGTTTAAAAACGGCTTTTGGCATATCGGGATGGCGGACAATATTATGCGGTTTTCCAAGTAGTTCCATCTCTGTATACTCTGCCATAGTTATAAAGATTTTATTGACATAGGTAAGGCGGCCCTTTGTATCTGTTTTTGAGACGATAAAGTCATTATCTTTCATTTCAAGCAACATATCAGATTTCCTTTTTTAAAAATTGTGCAAAGATATTAACATAAATTTTTAAAAAAAATGCTATATTGGCATTTATGTTTACACTTTTATCCATTTTTTACTATTTTTATTTTTCTATTGTCGGCATTTATATTATATTTCTTCCAAAG
>CAYRVR010000033.1:0-16290 GCA_964427835.1 uncultured Sulfurimonas sp.
AAAAGAAAAAAGAAAAGAAATAAGGGGTCGCAATGGCAGTAGAATTTGAAGTAAATGAAAGAGAAGTTTGGGATGGTAACTATGCTGCCTCTCAAGCACTAAGACAAGCAGATGTAGATGTTGTTGTAGCCTATCCTATTACACCATCTACCCCGATTGTTGAAAACTATGGTTCATATGTGGGTAACGGATACATTGATGGTGAGTTCATCATGGTTGAGTCTGAGCATGCTGCAATGTCAGGATGTATTGGTGCTTCTGCTGCTGGTGGACGTGTTGCTACTGCGACATCTTCACAAGGTTTTGCTTTGATGGTTGAAACACTCTATCAAGCATCTGGTATGCGTTTACCTATCATTTTAAATGTTGTAAACCGTGCGCTTGCTGCACCACTTAATGTTAATGGTGACCACTCTGATATGTATCTTGGACGTGACAGTGGATGGATTCAGTTTGATGCATACTCTCCACAAGAGGCGTATGATTTAAACTTTATTGCGTTTAAAGTTGCTGAAGATCATGATGTGCGTTTACCTGCAATGGTACACCAAGATGGATTTATGACAAGTCATACTGCACAAGGTGTACATACATTAGATGATGATACAGCTTATGGCTTTGTAGGTGATTTTAAACCTATGAATGATATGCTTGACTTTGAACACCCTGTAACGCATGGTGTGCAAACAGAAGAAGATTGGCACTTCGAACATAAAGCGCGTCAGCACAACGATTTAATGACAAAAGTTATTCCAAAAATCGAAGCTGCTTTTGCTGAATTTGAAAAACTTACTGGTCGTAAATACAATTTAGTTGAATCTTACAATATGGATGATGCTGATGTTGCTGTTGTTTGTATGGGTACATCTGTTGAAACAGCTCGTGAAGTAGCACAAGAGATGAGAGAAAAAGGAATTAAGGCTGGTGTTGTTGGTCTTCGTGTTGTAAGACCATTCCCATTCTTTGAAATTCAAGAAGCACTTAAGGGCGTAAAAGCAATCGCTACACTCGATAGATCTTCTCCAAATGGTGCTGCAGGGATGCTTTTTAATGAAGTAGCAGGCGCACTCTTTAACACAGAACATAGACCACTCTTAAGTGGTAAAATTTATGGTCTTGGTGGTCGTGATTTAACGAAAAAACACTTGACAGACTTATATACTGAACTACAAGCAAATGTAGATGCTGGTAAAGTAACTACAAAATTACAAGAATTTATCGGTGTTCGTGGACCGAAATTAGCGTTTTTATAAGGAGAAAACTATGAGTGAAATGAAAAAGATTAAAAACTTAAAAGAGTTTTCAACATCAGCGGACCGTTTTGAGGGTGCAAACCTTCTTTGTCCTGGTTGTGCCCACTCTATTATTGTTCGTGAAGTATTAAACGCAACAAACGATGATTTGGTTCTTGCAGCTTCTACTGGTTGTCTTGAAGTATGTACAGCTGTTTATCCATATACATCTTGGGATGCTTCTTGGATTCACATTGGTTTTGAAAATGGTTCAACTGCAGTCGCAGGTGCTGAGGCAATGTACAAAGCACTTAAAACGAAAGGTCGTTTAAAACAACCTGATCGTAATCCTAAGTTCGTTGCGTTTGGTGGTGATGGTGCTTCTTATGATATCGGTTTCCAATGGATCTCTGGTTGTATGGAACGTGGTCATAATATGATGTATGTTGTTTTAGATAATGAAGTATATGCAAATACAGGTGGGCAACGTTCATCTTCAACACCTATTGGTGCAAGTGCTACAACTTCTCCAGCTGGTCGTGTAAGTTATGGTGAAAACAAAAACAAAAAAGATATGGTAGCGATTATGGCTGCACATAATATTCCATACGTAGCACAGGTTGCTCCAAATAAATGGAAAGATATGGTGAAAAAAATCCAACATGGTATGGAAGTTGATGGGCCTGTATTTATTAATGCAGTTTCTCCTTGTACAACTGAGTGGAAATTTGATCCAAAAGATACTATGCACTTAACAGATTTAGCAACTGATACATTGGTATTTCCACTTTATGAAATCATTGACGGTCATGAGTTAAATATTACTTACAGACCTAAAAATGTTATTCCTGTAGAAGAGTATTTGGCTGCTCAGGGACGTTTTAAACATCTTTTTAAAGATGAGTACAAATACCTCATTAAAGAGTGGCAAGAGCGTGTTGATGCGAACTGGGCATACTTAAATCGCCGTGAAGAGGCTCGCGTTTAATTTTCTCTTTTGTTTGGAGGAAGACAGCTTTTGCTGTTTTCTTCTTGACTTTTCTTCTTAACTTTTTTTCTCTACCATTTATTGTTTTTTATTAGATAGACATTATTCTTTTAAGTTTTTTCTGGTAAAATCTTACTATAACAAATAAGAACAATACTAGGCTACAATGAAAATATTTTTTCTTTTATTCCTTATTTTTTCAAATGCACTCTTTGCATATGATATTGATCAGATGCTTGATTTATACAGAAAAGAGAGCGATCTATCGCAAAAAACCAAAAATGAAGCTCTGGGGCATTTGACTATTTATACCCGTGATGACTTAGAGAGAATGCAGGCATATACTCTTAGTGATTTACTGAACTCTTTGCGTTTATGTCGATATGATGAAAATATGATAGGCTTACCGGATGTTTTACATACTGATCCGAGTATTTATTCGAGTGACGTTGTAAAAATATTTATAAATGACCATGAAATTAGCTCTGCATTTGCTGGCAGCGGACTCTACCTTTATGGAAATATTGATCTTGGTTTTGTAGATCATGTAGAAATTTATGAGGGAAGTGCTTCCTCTTACGTGAGTACAGGGCTCTCTGCTATTACGATTAAACTCTACTCAAAAGATCCAAAGCGTGAGTTGGGAGGAAGCATACAAGCAGTTGGTGGTTCTCGAAAAAGTCATTTTGAAAATGTTTCTTATGCTGGTGTTGAAAAAGATTGGGACTATTATCTCTATGCCAGTAATACAGTCGCAAATAGACAAAAGTATGTACACGATGGGCATAGCCTATCTAGAGATAATAACACGAAGCATGCTTTTATGACCATGAAGTATAAAAATGTAAAGTTTGGTGCTGAGTTGATAGACCATAAAACAGATCCTTTCCTTGGATTGAGCATGTTTGCTACTCCAAATGAGGGTGATTTACACTATCTGTTAAAGCGCATCAGCAGTACAATGACTTTTTTAGATGATGATTCCCTGAAGTTTTCTTTTTCTTTTATTCGGGTGAATGGACGTATGAATTTGCATATGGATGGGACACGCTGGACAAGGGATACATCAAAAATCTTTTTACCAAAAGATAATCTTGTTTCTGATAGTGTAGATGATACATATCATGTGAAATTAGAAAAAATGATTGATTATAAGCAACACCATATTGTTCTAGGAGGAATGTATGATAGACGGCTTCTCCATGATGTTAAAGCGTATAACAATGGAGTTTTAGACCCCAATCCTGACAGGATAAACAACACAATTCTTTCTCCGTACATACAAGATGATTATGCCCTTTCTCCAAATCAGATTATGACAGCTTCTGTAAAATACAATCATTATAATAGTAACTCAAATAAAGATAAAAGAATATTTGATACTTTTCAGTTGCGAGTAGGCTACATCGTTACAACAAACACAGATGTATTTAAAGTTTTTGCTTCTCAAATGCAGCTTCCTACGGAGCAGTATGCGATTGACTTTAATGGACAAGAGAACATAGAACTTTTAAGAATTCGGGATTATTCGGCAGAATACAGTAAAAAAATAGATAATCAAAAAGTAAGTTTATGCTATGAGTATCTTGAAAATCAAAATCCTGTCGCTGTGCGAAAAAATGGTTTACCAAAATATTATGCAAATCATAGTGTAAGTTTGAAATATGATTATGATTTTAATCCATACAATAGCTTAAAATCAATGTATTTTATCAATAAATATCATAACGTGGTGACAGCAAAAGATATGCATAGTGAAGGTGGATTCCTCCGCTTACTCAACACTTGGAAGCAGTTTGATTTTTATAATGAGGTTGATTATCACCATTTATATAATTCTAAAATAAATGGTGCTCAGTTTAATACTGGTGTACGTTTTAAAGCAAAACCTACTCTGATTTTTACTCTTAAAGGGACAAATATTTTTAATAGTGCGGCCGTGAGTGAATATGACTATGTGGGTTTTGTGGGTTTTACACCTGAAATAAGACATCTTTATATCTCTCCTATAGACAGAAGTGTAATGGTTGGTATGGAGTATGACTTTTGAAAAAAATTCTATTACTTGTCATATTGGGTGTAGAAACACTTGTCGCTTCAAACAGTAAGTGGGAAGGAGAAATCTTGCAAGAGATGCTCTTGAGCATGTCTCATAATAGATCCGTGAAAATTTATTCTCAAGATAAAAGTTTAAAAGCTGCACTTGTAGCGATTCCTTTTGTTCATAGTGTGCAAAAATGTACAAAATGTGATTTTGTTTTGGCAAAAAAGGGAGTAGATGATCTATGTCAAAAACCTATAATAGTATTTAGCTATTATAACTATTTACATACACCCACAGCCGTAGGTGTCTTTTTTTGGCAGAAGGGTAGACCGACTATCCGTTTCTCCCAAAAGCGACTGAAAAAATTTAATATACAAGTGCAGGGAGAGTTATCTAAATTTGTCTCAAAAAGCGACTAATAAAAAATTTAAAATTGGATCTATACAGTTTATTATAATTGTAGTTTTTGTAGTGCTTATAGGTGCTCTTGCTTATACTCGTTACAGTAGTGTCTTAGAAGAGACTACAAAAAGTCTTAACAGTAAAATTATTGATTTTCATTTTGAAGCTTTGCAAAAGTTAGATAGCCTTTTTTTGCAAGATACAAATGGAAGTTTTGTGCAAACTGTAGAAAAAGACAAAGTACTCCGTAAAAACTTTGAGAGGATGATGGATCTTGTCCGCATTTCTACAATCCAAAATTTGTTTGTTGTTACACGAGATGCAAATAAGGAGTACTTTTTTTTACTTGATAGTGAGCAAAACAGTACAAAACACGCCAATATTTTTGAACCTTTTAATCCTTTAGAAAATGCATGGAATAAGGCGTATGAAAGTGAAACAGCGCAAATAACACAACATACAAAAAGTAAAGATTTATGGATTACCATTGTCTATCCTATTGTTGAGCATAATAAAACCGTTGCACTTATTGGGGCTGATATTTCTCATCAATTAGATATTAATATGCAAGGAAAATTGGAAGAATTTACGCAGTTTTTCCTTTGGGTACTCTTTTTAAGTGCTCTGTTCTTTACACTTTTGTATTTTGTTATACTCTATTTTCGACGTAAATATTATGATGGTTATACAGATCCACTCACTCATGTGTATAACCGTAAGTACTTATATGATATTGTTGTTAAAAAATTAGCACGCTCTTATCAGCTTTTTATGATAGATATAGATCTTTTTAAAAATGTAAATGATACCTATGGACATGTTGCTGGAGATGCTATTTTACAAGAGGTTGCTAAACGCATAAGGAGTCTTATTCGTAATGAAGATGCACTTATCCGTTATGGCGGAGAGGAGTTTTTGGTCTATACAACAAATCTGAGTGTAAAAGAGAGTTTTGAGTTTGCTCAAAGGATTCGACGTAAAATAAAAGATACTCCTATATTTTATGAAGATATTGTTTGTCATATTACAGTCTCCATTGGGATAAATCCACACGCTACAAGAGATAGTAGTTTTGAAAATATGCTCATTGCAGCAGATAGTGCGCTCTATGAAGCAAAAGTTGCAGGGAGGGACTGTGTAAAATTCTCAAAGTAGTTCAGGTTATCTTTTTTCCTTCAATTTAGCATCAAACTTTTTTGGTAAAATATAGCTCATTATGAAAAATACAAAGGAATTACAATGCCACTACTAGACTCTTTTACAGTTGACCATACAATAATGCCGGCACCTGCTGTACGTAAAGCAAAAACAATGAAAACACCATGTGGGGATAAGATCACAGTTTATGACTTGCGTTTTTACAAACCAAATGTAGATAAAATGGATGGACGTGGAATCCATACCTTAGAGCACCTCTTTGCAGGATTTATGCGTGAACATTTAAACTCGAAAAATGTAGAGATTATTGATCTCTCTCCTATGGGATGCCGTACGGGATTTTATATGTCTGTTATTGGGACACCTGATGAAAAAAAAGTTGCAAAAGCATGGAAGAAATCGATGGAAGATGTTCTTGAGGTAAAGAGTAAAAAAACTATTCCAGAATTAAATATTTATCAATGCGGAAGTTATAAGATGCACTCATTGAAAAATGCGAAAAAGATTGCATCAGATATTTTGAGTCATACAATTGGTGTGATGGATAATGAAAAACTCAAACTCTCTAAGAAAAAACTCAAAGAGATTAATAAATCATGCTAGTTGTTGTACCAATGGATAGCACAGATGTGCATGAAGCAAAAATTACACCTGTACTTGAAGCAAAGACATGGGCAGAGTTACGCATTGAAGAGGGTGAACTTGTAGAAGTTCTCCATAGTGACAAATACGATGGTTTTGAAGCGTGGCCGGAAGCTGTTGTTGTTTGTAGCGATGGTGAGCCCGTAATGGATTTTATCAATATGTCTATGGTTGTTCTTGTAGCGCATACACAAAAAACAATTGATGAAATTGTAGAGGCTTTTTTGTTTCGAGAGCTTCATGATTTAGCTTATTAAGATGCAGCTAGAGCAGTTTTTAGAGCTTTTTAACCCCTTACCAGGGAACCATTACCTTGAGGTGACAACAGCACCTGATGCTATTAGTGTTGCGCTTGAGGATTTAATGCAAAGTGTAGATGGCGAGTTTCAACTTGCATTGTATGCTTCAGAAGAATCTGCATCTAACCCCACTTTGTCTCATACAAAAGTGCAGTTTATACATAATTTGAAAAATCCATTTCGTGCACTGCCACGTGATAATGATATGATACTTTTTAAAGATATTTTTTCAAAACATGAAAATCCTGAGCTACTTCTACGTATTGCTTACAGGACACTTGCAAATGCTGCACATATTATCATCATGGAAAAGAAAGGTCTTTTGGAAATTGAAAAATTGCAAGAGCTTTTAGAAAAATTTGAGTTTCGTGCGCCAAACAGCATAGATATTTTTCCTGAGTATGATCTTGTAATGGCAAAAAAGATGCATATGTGGGGCAATGGTCTTTAAAACTGCTACGACTTATTAAAATTTCAAATCTTATTTGCTATACTTTTTTAAATTAATAGAAGAGGTTTTTATGAAAAAACAACTAATAACAATGACATTGGCGACTCTTTTAGGGAGTAGTGTATTGTCTGCTGCGGAAGAATCAAACGCAGCAGCGGAGGGTGAAAACTTTCGCCATAAAGAGGAAAATGTATATGTTGTAGCAAAAGGTTTAATAACTTCAGGGCATACAATTACAGAAGAAAATGCAAGAGTTGAAGGGAAAAATGGTCGTGGTGTTGGTATTGATTTAGGGTACCGAACAGGAACAGGGCTCAATTTTGAAGTAGATTATGCCTATACAAAACTTGATGTTACAGAAAAAGGTGATGCTGAAGAGGTAAGTGCTACAGGCGATTACAACAGCTTCTCTTTTGATGCTTTATATGCTTATCACATCAATGAGCCGCTTGCAATTTTTGGAAAAATTGGTGTTGAGTATGAGATGGAAAAAATAGATAAATTAAATGTCGACAAAAGCAGTAGTGGATTTACCTATGGTGCTGGTTTTGAGTATGAAATACAAGAGAATCTCGCCCTTATCGCTGAGTATGAAGACTCAACAATTGATGGTCCAAAAGGTTACACTGTAGCTGCCGGTCTTGTTTTTGGCTTAGACCTTTTTGAGTAAACCTGTAAACGCTTTTTAGAGTTTACACCCCTCACTTTGAGAGACCTTTACAAGAGGGGGGAGTGTGATATCAAGATGGCGTATCTCCTCTATGGCTTGGCTTCTAAATTTATCGAGCGGGGTACGGATAGAGTAGTAAGCCCAAGTACCTTTTCGATGCACATGTAAAAAACCTGCTTCTTTGAGTATTTTGAGGTGACGTGAAAGGCGTGACTGAATCATATTTAAGGAGCTTTGCAAATCACAAACGCAGCACTCTCCATACTCATCTAAAAATCGTAAAAGTAATACTCTTGTTTCATCATTTAAAGCAGCAACACTTTGTAAAAATATCTCCATAAACTCTCCCTATAGAGTGAGTATAACAAAAGAGAGATTAGAGAAGAATTTATTTGGAAATTACTTTTTTATTCTCGATTGTTAGAATTCTATCACACAAAGGAAGCATTGCTTCATCATGCGTTACCATAATGATTGCTACATTTTGATCTTGGGCTATTTTTTTGAGCATCTTTACAACATCAACAGAACGTTTTGTATCAAGAGCCGCTGTTGGCTCATCCGCAAGAATGATTTCTGGTTTATTTGCCAAAGCTCGTGCAATGGCAGCACGTTGGTTTTGTCCACCTGAGAGTTCTGAGGGCATCGCTTTTGCTTTATCTGCTATGTCAAAATACTCAAGGAGTTTTATAGCTGTTTTTTCAGATTCTTCTTTTGAAATTCCATTTGCCTGTGGTACAAGGGTAATGTTTTCTATAATATTTAAAAAGGGAATGAGATAGTGTGCTTGGAAAATAAAGCCGATTTTTTCACGCCGTATTTTACGGGTCTCTTTGGTGAGCCAGCGGTTTTCATACACTTTTTCATCACCAAGCCAAATAGTACCACTTGTGGGCTCCTCCACACAGCCTATCATCATTAAGAGTGTCGTTTTTCCTGCACCACTTGGTGCAACGAGTGCAACAAGTTCGCCTTTATTGACAGTGAAATTTGCACCCTTTATAACCTCTACAAAGCTTTCCCCTTTACCAAAATTTTTGACAAGTCCTTCTACCTTAATGGCCTGTTTTTGCATCATTAACCTCCTATGGCTTCAGCAGGATCAGCACTGATTACTTTTTTAACACCTACAAGTGAAGCAAGTACAGAGGCGATGACAATAACTATAAAGAGTCCAAAAGCATCCGGTGTTTCAAGCACAACACGCTTGGGAAATTTGGAATAGATAAGATGGGCAAATATATTGCCTGCGATAAAGGCTAAAACACCCATTAAAAGTGTCTCTTGGACAATCATTTTAATGATGAGACTGTTTGGAAGACCAATGAGTTTCATAATAGCTATCTCTTTCATCTTCTCAAGGGTCATAGTGTAAATGATAAGGGCGATGATAATGGTTGAAACAATGACAAGAATGACGGTAAACATTCCAATTTGTTTGGAAGCCATTTTGATGAGATTTTTTGTAAGAATAGTTTTTTCTTGCTGGGCCGTATAGACACTTTTATGTTTAAAACGTTGTATATTCTTTGCAATGTCATCAACATTATATCCTTTTTTTACTCTGGCAACGACTGCGTTTACCATGTGTGAGTTACTTGTTTTTATGCCGCGTGCCCTGTCATTGTGTATACGTGCATTAGAGTAGAGAAATTGTAACTCTTGCGCATCCTTAAGGCTTACATACACAAGTGGATCACCGCCTGATGAGACAGTGCCGTGGGTAATTCCTACAACATGATAGAGATCGCGTCCAAGAGGGATGGTATCATGCAGATGAAAGCCTGTCTTGTCTGTGACGACAATTTCATAGTGGCTGCGTTTGAGGCCTCTTCCTGCAATGAGTTTGCTTGGATTTATAGGATTTATTGTTCCATAAGGATCAAAACCCACGGCAAAAACACGTATCATCTCTTTGTTTCGTGGAAGTTGCAAGTTTTGAAAGGTTATTCCCTCTGCTTCTGCAACACCATCAATGGCGTGGATGGTGTTTTTCATATCTTCATGGAGTCTTGATGCTTCAGCAAAGGGGCCAAGAGTATTTTCTTGCACAACCCACATATCGACATGGAGATCATTGAGTAGTACTTGTGCATCGATGACCATACCACGGTAAACACCCATCATAATCATAACAATGCCAAGGAGCATTCCAACACCGGTGGCTGTTGCGAGAAACTTACCAAGTGTATGTGCTATCTCTCTTTGTGCTAAATTAATCATTAGTAAACTCTTGTACCTTCTAAGAGAGGCTTCTTGTTTTTTGCAGGAAGCAGAATCACTGCGTTTAGAGGCAAGGAAGCAACTGCAGCCATAGAACTATCAACTCCTAAAATGGTTATCTTTTGAAAGTGTGCTTTGTTGTTTTTTTCTAGCCAAACCCCATCTTGTGTCGCTTTATGTACTACTGCATTTAGGGGAACTTTTATTGCATTATGAAGTAGTTTTGTTTGAATGAGTACTTCTGCTTGCTCATTGATGTAAAAAGGAAGTGGCAATTTTGTAAAGGCAACATCTACTTCTCTCTCTTGTGTAATAGCATCACTTTGTGCAGCGATGCGTTTTACATAGCCTTGAAATGTCCTCTTTGGAGCTGAACGGAGTGTAATGGAGGCTTTTTGATTGGTATGAATGCCACCACTAATACGTTCATCAATGGTAGCTTTTATCCATACATCTTTTGGATCTACAATTTTTAAAATAGGTGTTGTTGGCTGCACGCTCTCTTGGATGGAAGCCTCTTTTGCTATGACATAACCATCTACAGGTGCATAGAGTTTATATTTTGCGAGTTTTACTGTGAGTGCATCGACACTTTTTTGTGCACGAAGCACCTCTTGTTTTGCAGAAGCGATGTGTGCCTGTGTTGCTGCAATTTGTGCACGGATAGCTTTGAGGTCTGCTTGTGCTTTGTCGTATTCTGATTGGGAAGCAAAGGATTTTTCTTTGAGCTTTTTGTAACGCTCATAGGTCACACGTGCAAGATTTTTTTGCGCATAGAGTGCGTCAAGGTCTTTGAAAGAGGCCTCTACTTCAAGTTTTGCTTTTTGTACAGAGATTTTTGCTTGGGAGAGGAGTTCGGGAAGATCGACACTATCCATAACCACAAGGAGTTGTCCTTTTTTGACCCACTCTCCCTCATCTACATTTATAGCTTTTATTTTTGTTGCACTCAATGCATTTATGGCATAGATCTCTTTTGCATCTACTGTACCAATTCCAAAACGTTGTATGGCAAGATCACCTTTACTTGGAATTATTTTCGTGTAGGTACTTTTAGGAATATAGACTTTATTGTAAAAAACAACTCCTCCAAGAAGGAGTATGCCGGCACCAATGAGATATTTTACACTCTTTTTCATTATATTTTTCCTTCTAAATAGATAATTCTGTCAATACTCAGTGAGCGTGAATAGTAGGCTTCAAGTAGTCCAAGTTTTGCGTTTAGCAGGAGGCTAGTAGCATCTAAGACCTCAATGTAGGTTGCTAGTCCCTCTTTGTATCTGCCATCAAGTACCTCTTTTGTCTCTTTTGCTGCATCCCGTTGGGCTTTTTTTGCTTCAATAGTTGTGTTATAGCGTTGAATATCAAGTAGAAGCTTTGCGAGTTCGTCTTTTATTGCCAGCTCTTTTGAACGTGTTTGCTCTTTTGCAATTTGAGAAGCAAGTGCTGCTTTTTGTGCTTGGGCAGAGATACGTCCTCCACTGTAGAGTGGAATGTTGAGTGTTATACCTGCTAGAGAAGAATCATAGGTGTTGAGAGTGTTAAGACGATGGTAGGATGCAACTATATCTATAGAACCATAATGCTCCGCGCGTGCTGATTTTTGAAGGAGTTTGTTTTTTTGAATATTTTTTTGCTCTATTTGAAGAGCGTAATTTTTTGCAAGTATCTTTTTTTGGATCTCTGTACTCTTTAAAAAGTTCTCTTGAAGTTGTGCATTATCGAGTGTGACATTTGCATCTATATCTTCTCCTGTATAGAGAGAGAGGGTGTTTTTTGCTTTTTCATAATTTGCATGGGCAATGGCAAGTGCATCCTGTGCACTGTAAAGTGCTGAGAGAAAACGGCTGGCATCTGCGGATGTTTTGAGCCCTTGTTTTACAAGTGCCTGCGCCTGTGCATAGTAGGCTTTTTTTGCTTTTAAATCCTGCTCGCGTACCGCTATGGCTTCGCGTTGTACCACCATCAGTTTGTAGAGAGATTTTACTTTATAGGCAAGAAGAGCTTGAAAGTCCAAAAGGGAGAGTTTTGCAATTTCTCTATCGAGTTGAGAGGCTTTTATTTGTGATGTAGTCTTGGAAAAATCCCACACTTTTTGTTTAAGATTTACCCCTACATTCCAGCCCGTATCATCTTTTGTGTTGAATTTTCCATTGAAGGGAAAAATATAGGTTTGCGTAAGATTATACTGTGCATCAAGATTCACTTGCGGAAGGTAGCGTGCAAGGCTGGATCTGTAGGCCAGCTTGGACTGTTTTATTTTAAGTTGCAGTGATTGTGCATCAGGATAATTTTGAAGCGTTTTTTCTATACTCTCTTGGAGTGTCAGTGTTGTAGCTTGCACTATACCAACAAATAGAAATGGGAGAAAAAGTAATTTTTTCACTTGAAATGCTCTCCTTTTTTATGATGGTGTCATTATGCCATAAGTGTGTTAGGGCATCGTTAAGATGAAACTGTTTTCTCCGTTTTGTGATTTGACCTCTATGGAAATATCCATCGCCTTTACAAGTCTGTTTACAATGTCAAGACCAATACCACTGCTCTTGTTATCTCCACTGTAGGAACGTTGAAAAATTTGTTGTGGATTTTCAATGCTGTTACCACTATTTTGAATAATGAGCCTATTTCTTTCACTGTATATTTTTACATAACCATTTGCTGTATTGTGTTTACAGGCGTTTGAAAATAGGTTTTGTAAAATTTGTTTGAGGGCAAGTCTGTTGAGTTTTGCCTGTAAAGAAGAGCACTCCACTTGAAATGTGATGTTTGGGTGAAGCTCTTTTTCAACCTGTACCAACTCTGTAACTACTTTACAAACATTTATCTCTTGGAGTTGGAAAGTCTCTTCTTGTAAAAGAAGTGTTAAATTTTGGTGCAGTTCGGTAATGGTCTGCACACTTTTTTCTATGCGTTGGAGTGGAATATATTGCGTTAGCGCACCATTTTTTTCAAGAAGTTTCATATTGAGTTTTATGGAGGTAACGGGAGTATTGAGGTCGTGTATGAGATCTTTTGCAAAGGTATCGAGGGTGTCAATACTCTCTTGTAGTGGTTTGAGTGCACTTTTTGCAAGTCGGTAGCTAATATAGGCAAAAAGAAGGAGGAGAAAAATTTGTAGAGCAATGATTTTTATCTTTAGATTCCACATCGTATTTTCAAAATTTTGCTTTGATTTAAAAACTTCTAGGTAGTATTTTTTGTTTATTACGGGAATAAATTTGCTTAATTCTTTTTTACCTATTGTAAAGTTTCTGATGTCAATATGCTTTTGTATGATGGGTGTGTAATGGTAGTGAAAAGAGCTGTTTTTGTACTCCTGCAGATTTGTGTGCATTTTTATATGTCTGGCATACTCTATGAGTGAAAACTCCTCCGCTTTTAAGAGATGGTTTTTCATCTGAATATAGTAAAAAAAGCCTGCGGCAAGGATGAGCGGTGCAATACTCGCAAAATAGGCAATAAAAAATTTTAAAAAAGCTGCTTTTTCATGCTTGTGCAAGTCGGTATCCTATGCCTTTTATAGTATCTATTGGGAGGCCGATTTTACGTAGTTTATTTATGTGGACGCGTAGAGCTCCTTCGCTTATCTCTTTGCCATCACCAAGCGTGTCAAATATACGTTCTTTTGGCAGAGTAGTGTTGATATTTTGAAAAAAGAGCTTGGTTATTTTGAGTTCATAAGGAGAGAGTGCTATAAACGCAGCATCTTTGTAGAGTTCCTCTTTTTGTATGAAAAATCGAAAATTAGCGACTTTGAGTTCATCTGTATAACTTTTGTATGATTTTCGTAAGATAGCATGAATACGGACTAAAAGCTCATCAAAATCAAAAGGTTTTTTAATGTAGTCATCAGCTCCAATGGCAAAGCCATGTGAGAGTGAAGCAATGTCACCAAGCGCTGTAATAAAAATAGCAGGTGTAGTTTCGCCTGCTTCTCGAAGACTTTCAAGGAGCTCAAAGCCATTGATATGTGCAACATTAACGTCAAGTAAAAGGAGGTCAAACGTATTTGCAAAGGTAGCATCAAGTGCCTCTTTTCCATTTTGAACATGAAATATTTCAAATGATTCACTCTCTAGCAATTCGATCAAGGTTTCAGATAATATGGCATCATCTTCTAAAAGAAGTATTTTTAACATAAAGAATTATAGTAAAAAGCGTGTTAGGGGAACGTTAATGTAGAGGAGAATATATCAAGATATGTTGATGTATCTATTATATTTCGCTATACTACTGCCATTAGAAAAAAGGGTGGTTTTATGCTTGCATTAGGTCTGTTTTTGGTTACATTGGTTTTTATTATTTGGCAGCCAAAAGGGTTACAAATAGGTACAACGGCTGTTATTGGTGCTGTGGTGGCACTTCTTTTAGGGGTTGTGAGTTTTGCAGATGTCGTTACGGTGACGGGGATTGTTTGGGATGCAACACTTGCGTTTATTGGGATTATTATTCTCTCTATGGTACTCGATGAAATAGGCTTTTTTGAGTGGGCGGCAATCAAAATGGCACAGCTTAGTGGTGGCAGTGGCACAAAAATGTTTGTTTTTATTTTGCTGCTTGGTGCAATGGTAGCAGCACTTTTTGCAAATGATGGGGCGGCACTTATTTTGACACCTATTCTTTTGGCAAAAATGAAGTATCTTAAAATGAAGCCGCTGCCTATTTTTGCTTTTTTAATGGCAGGTGGTTTCATTGGTGACAGTGCTTCAAATCCTCTTGTTATATCAAATCTTACAAACATTGTTACAGCAGATTACTTCCACATCGGTTTTTTTGAGTATGCAAAAAATATGTTTGTACCAAATCTTTTGAGCATTGTCGCTTCCATTACTGTTTTATGGCTCTACTTTCGCAAAGATATTCCCAAAACAATTGATGTATCTTTGCTTCCTGAAGCGGCCTCAGTCATAAAAAATCATACAATGTTTACGTTAAGTTGGTTTTTCTTAGGCTTTTTAATGGTTGGCTATTTTGTAGGTGATGCTTACCATCTTCCTATTTCTCTCTTTGCACTTGGCGGGGCGTTACTCTTTTTGGCTTTGGCCAACCATCATAAGTCAGTGAAGCCAATTATGACACTTAAAGCAGCTCCGTGGCAAGTTGTTTGGTTTAGTATAGGTCTCTACATCGTTGTTTATGGGCTTAAAAATGCAGGACTCACACAAGAGGTTGCCTCTTGGATAGAGTATTTGCAAACGCAGGGAGAGAGTGTTGCTGTGGTAGGGACAGGCTTTATCGCTGCGTTTATGAGTGCCATTGCAAATAATATGCCTACTATTATGATTATGGATATTGCAATTGATCATGTAGGATATGTTGGAAATGAAGCATTGGTCTATGCAAATATTTTAGGCTCAAACCTTGGGCCAAAAATGACACCTATCGGCTCTTTGGCAACACTTTTGTGGCTGCATGTACTTGCACAAAAAGGGGTGAAAATAGGCTGGGGTGAATATATGAAAGTTGGTATGGTGATTACACCTCCGGTACTACTTGTAGCACTTTTGGGAATTGTATAAATGGCTTTTAATGATGCACTTCATACACTTACTTTAAGTGATGATGGTTCCTACACTGCCTACTCAAAAGAGTATGCGCAGCACTATCACTCTACAAAAGATGGCGCTTTGCATGAGTCTTTATCAAAGCATGTTATTCCTGCGTTTGAGTTGATAGATAAAGAGGAAATTTATATTTTAGATATCTGCTATGGTTTGGGATTTAACACTCTTGCTACGTTGCTGTATTATCAGCAAAACGCAGCACATGTGAAGCTGCATATCTACTCCCCTGAGCTTGATGCCAAACTTGTAAAATCACTTGAGCTTTTTAGCTATCCTAAGGAGTTTGCACCTTTGCAAGAGATCATAGTCGCTTTGAGCCGTAAGGGAGTTTATTGTGATGAGAAGATAGCGATTGAAATCCATCTCGGAGATGCACGGGAGTATGTTAAAAAATTCCATAACTTTTTTGACATTGTTTATCAAGACGCTTTCTCCCCTGATGCAAATCCACTCCTTTGGACAAAAGAGTATTTTGGAGATATTGCCAGGGCAATGAAGCATGATGCTGTTTTGACGACCTACTCGATTGCATTTAAAACACGTCTAGCACTGTATGAAAATGGGTTTCATGTTTACTTGAATGAGGGTGAGGGATATAGAACAGCAACACTTGC
>CAYRVR010000033.1:16390-19825 GCA_964427835.1 uncultured Sulfurimonas sp.
ATTAATAACTGCTAAAAACTCCTCTCCAAATTGCATAAACTTTTTTTCGCCTATGCCGTTTACTTCGAGCATCTCTTCTTTGTTGGTTGGCATATCATCAGCAAGGTGTTTGAGCGTTTTGTCTGAAAAGATGATGTAGGCAGGAACGCCGAGTTCACTTGCAAGCTCGCTGCGTTTAGCGCGGAGTTTCTCAAAGAGTTCTTCGTCATAATCAAACTCTTTTACCTCTTTGATGACTTTTTGTTTTGTGTTTATCTGCATACGTGATGATTTTATATCGACTAATCTTTTTGACTTGAGCACCTCTATGGCTTGGGGTGTGAGTTGTAAAACACTAAACTCTGCAAGGGTAAGGATTTTCAGCTCAAGAAGCCGCTCAACAATGACAAACCACTCTTTTTTGCTGAGGTGTAAGCCAATGCCATAGACAGAGAGCTTATCGGCTGCGTTTGCAAGAATTTTTTGCTCAGTTGAACCCCGTAAAATATCTATTACATAGTTTTTTCCAAATCCCTGATTTGTTTTATAGATAGCACTGAGAATCATTTGTGCCTCTTTTGTAATGTCCTTTCGCTCTTCATCAGCATTGAGACAGTTGTCGCAGTGTTCTTTACAGGGCTCAAGGCTGTCATGAAAATACTCTGCAAGTTGCTGGTGAAAACATATTTCACTCGTGGCATATTTGTAGATTTGATCAATCTTTGTGTTGAGGTGTGTTTTATACTCTTCATTTGTAATATCAGCTAAAAAACGCTTATGCTGTGCCATGTCTCCTGCATTAAAAAGAAGGAGTACTTCACTGTTTTCGCCATCACGCCCTGCACGTCCTATCTCTTGGTAATAGTTCTCTTGCGATTTTGGCAGGCTCATGTGCACCACAAAACGGATGTCACTTTTGTCTATGCCCATTCCAAAGGCGATGGTTGCTACCATAATATTGACTTTGTCATTGACAAAAATTTTAAAATTTTGCTCTCGAATGTGCTGTGGCAGACCTGCATGATAGGCAAGGGATTTGTAGCCTGCATGGTTTAAAAAGGTGCTGAGTTCTTCTGCTTTTTTGCGTGAACTTACGTAAATAATTCCGCTTTCATTCTGGTGACGTAGCAGAAAGTTTTTGAGTTGTGCCTGACCATTACTAATGCGTCGCTGGGTTGTGATAAATATATTTTTACGAAATATTTTCCCCTTAAGTAAAAGAGGGTTCTCTAAACGCAGCTCTCGCAGTATATCTTGGGTGACAGTTTCTGTTGAAGTTGCTGTAAACGCAGCGATAGGTTTGTTTGGAAAATGCTCTTTGAGGTTGCCAAGCAGACGGTAATCATCACGAAATTCATGTCCCCATTGGCTAATGCAGTGTGCTTCGTCAATGACAAAAAAGTTAATGTTGAGTGCGTGTAAAAAACTGAGTGTCTGGGGATTGTTCAGCCGTTCTGGAGAGAGATAAAGAAACTTTACCTCTCCTCTATGGCACTGCTCAATTATAGCATCACAATCATCATAGCTTTGTGCACTTGAGAGCATCTCTGCTGCAATATTTTGTGCTTTGAGTGCTGCTACTTGGTCTTGCATAAGGGCAATAAGTGGAGAAATGACAATGGTAATACCATCCATCATCATGGTTGGGAGCTGGAAGACAAGCGATTTTCCCCCGCCTGTTGGAAGTATCATCAAAAGATCCCTTCCACTTATAATGGCATCGACTCCTTCTTCTTGTAAATCGCGAAAACTGTTATGCCCAAATATATCTTTTAAGAGTTGGTGTTTGATAAGGTATTCCTAAAAAGTGGCTGAGATTGCATCAACTTCATCCCATGAGAGTGAATCTTTGGCAGCTGTTTGATGCTTTAAAATGTGCGCTATATAGCGAGCGAACATATCTGTTTCTACATTGACATGGGAGCCTTTTTTGTAGTTTTTAAAGAGGGTCTCTTTCATTGTATGAGGAATGATGGTTAGACGAAATGTCGCTGCGTTTACTTCATTGACAGTAAGACTCACCCCATCAATGGTAATAGAACCTTTTGGCACAATATAAGGAATGAATTTTTTATCGACTTTTATAAAAACGTCATAGGAGTTACCATTGTTTTTAATGGCTTCAATTTCGCCAATAGTATCGACATGCCCTTGGACAATATGCCCTTCAAATTTATCACCCATCGCCATTGCAGGCTCAATATGTACCTCATTTTTGTAGTTTTCAATAGCAAGAAGCTTTTGACTCTCAGGAGAGAGTTCTACGCTAAAGCCATCATGGTGGACTTGCACAACTGTCAAACAGGCACCATTAATGGCAATAGAATCACCAACATTTGCTTTATATTTGGATTTTATTGTGAGCGTACTCCCTACAAAGCTTTTAACAGTTGCAATTTCTCTTATAAGTCCTGTAAACATTTAAAATACAATTTTTCCATTTTCTTGGAGACCTTTGATAATCTCTTTTGCTCTTTCGTGGCCTTTATAGGCTGCTTTTCTACACAGATCAAGTGCTTTGTCATTATCCATTTCACAACCAATGCCTTGATCGTACAAAAGACCAAGATTGTAAAGTCCCTGTGCAAGGCCACCATCTGCGGCACGTTTGAAACAGATAAAACATTTTGCATCATCTTGTTCTACGCCATGGCCTTCTTTATAGAGTGCGCCAAGATTGTTAAATGCTTCGAGGTGTCCACGCTTTGCCGCTTCTTCATACCAAAATGCAGCTTCTGAATAGTTTTGCACACAACCGAGTCCTCTCTCAAGCATTAGGGCTACCTCATACATTGCAGGTGGTACACCGCGTGTTGCTGCTTCAAGGTGTAGTGCATGCGCCTTAAATTGGTCATGTTCTACGCCACCAATACCATTTTCATATAAAATAGCGAGATTAAAAAGAGCATAAGGCTGTTTCGCCTCTGCTCCTTGTTTGTAGAGTTCAAGGGCTTTTGCATCATCTTTTTGACACCCTTGGCCCATTTGATACATATATCCAAGTGAAGTTTGTGCATCTGCATTGCCTTGGAGTGCTAATTCTGTGTAGAGTTTAAACGCAGTCTCATAATCACCTGCTGTATATTTTTCATTTGCTTGTTGTATCATCTTTTTCATTCTCCGTGCGTATTGGCTGTCGAAAAGTTGTTTTATTTCCTTTTGCTGCAGCCTTTGCTTTTCTTACTTTTTCTAAGAGTTTCTCTTTTGTGCTTAGATGTGCATCACGAATTTTATGTTCATAACTTCCATCTACTTTTTCGTCATAAATTAAGATTTCAGGTACATAATCGTGAAATAAATCTGTACTCATCTTAAAACTCCCAATTAATTTCTCTTTATAGTATGCAAATGATACTGAAAAATGATAAAATTCGCATTAAAATAAGGATATGGAAAATTTTATGAATTATGATGTAATAGTAGTTGGTGGTGGGCATGCAGGAATAGAAGCTGCTC
>CAYRVR010000034.1:0-12335 GCA_964427835.1 uncultured Sulfurimonas sp.
ATGACACCAAAAGAGTTAATGATAAGCAGATACAAAGCCTTTGTAAAAAAAGATTGGCACTATCTTGCTAAAACATCCATCCACCAAAGCGTAGAAGAGTTAGAAATGATGCCAGAGTTAGAGTGGCTAAAGCTTGAAGTCTTAGATGATTACGATGATATTGTAGAGTTTAAAGCCTACTATAGAGAAAATGGAAAAATTAGCGTTTTACATGAAAAAAGCAAATTTGTAAAAATTGATGATGATTGGAAATATCTCAATGGTGAACTTTTTAACACAAAGATAGAGCGCAACGAGCCCTGCCCTTGTGGAAGTGGCAAGAAGTTTAAAAAGTGTTGTAGCTAATAGAGAGCTTTCACAAATAGATAACTTTTCTTTACAAACTCATTTTTTTCATAAAAACGGTGTGCCTCTTTTCTTTGTAATCCAGAGGAAAGTACAATATTTTCACATGCTGCTGTTTTTGCATAATCGTGTAAATACTCCAACATTAGCTTTCCATATCCTTGAGAGCGATATTTTTCATCTGTTACTAAGTCATACACATAAAGGTGGCGTTTATGGTATAAATTTGTCTGTACACTAACACCGGCGTAGCTAATCAACACACCTCTCTCAAACAAACCAAACATTTTGTATTCAATATGTCGCATCTCATAAATAAGATCTTCAAATTCATCATAAGAGAGTGCGACTCTTAATTGTTTCACAACCTCATACGCAGTATAGAGCTCTTTTAAATTCATTTCTCGTATTTGCATAAATTATCATATCATTTTTTAAATATAGTTTCGATATAATCACGAAAAATATTACATAGGCAAACAACAATGGTAACAGTACAAAATCTTACAATGCGATATGGAAACAGAGTCCTGTTTCAAGATATTAACTTAAAACTAGACCGTCATAAAAGATATGGTCTTATCGGTGCCAATGGTGCTGGTAAAACAACATTTTTAAAAATTCTCTCTGGTCAAATCAACGAATATGAGGGTGAAGTTATCATTCCTAAACAAAACAAAGTCGGTGTTTTAGGTCAAAATCAATTTGCTTTTGAAGATTACACTATCATGGATGCTGTTTTATATGGGAATAAACGTCTTTACGATGCCATAAAAGAAAAAGAAGAGATCTATATGACAGGTGATTTTGAAGATGATGCCGTCAATAACCGTCTTGCAGAACTTGAAACTATCTGTGTTGAAGAGGACCCTACTTATGAGTATGATGTAAACATTGCCAAAATTTTAGAAAATGTTGGTATTCCTGCCGAACAGCACAATGAACTTATGAGCACACTTGACAGTGCAGACAAATTCAAAGTTTTACTTGCACAGGTACTTTATCCAAAACCAGATGTTTTATTTCTCGATGAACCTACCAACAATCAGGACATAGAAACAATCAACTGGTTAGAAAATGAACTCCAACGTCACGAAGGAACAATGGTTGTCATCTCACATGATAGACACTTTTTAAACTCCGTAGTTACAAATATATTAGATGTCGATTACCAAAAAATTCGTGAATTTACTGGTAATTATGATGACTGGTATATTGCTGCAAATGTTATGGCAAAACAGATGGAACTTGACAATGCTAAAAAACAAAAAGAGAAAGAGCAACTCGAAGCTTTCGTTCGTCGCTTCTCTGCCAATGCTTCTAAAGCAAAACAGGCAACTTCTCGTCAAAAACAACTTGAAAAATTAAATATTGAAGAGATCAAACCATCTTCACGCCGTGACCCGTCAATTGTTTTTAAAGCAAAAAGAGCAATGGGTGATGAAGCACTCAATGTTGAACATATTTGCCATGCATACGGTGACAATGAAGTGCTCAAAGATGTCACATTTAAAGTCAATCCTGGTGAAAAAATTGCCATCATCGGTGGTAATGGTGTAGGAAAGACAACCCTTATTAAAATCATTATGGAGGAGCTCAAACCAAGCTGTGGTGGAGAAGTTACTTGGGGTGCGACAATTGAAAGTTCTTACTTTCCACAAGATACTGCTGATATCATTGAAGGTGATGGTACACTTTACGACTGGTTACGCGCATTTGATCCAAAAAGAGAGATCGCAGAAATTCGTAACTGTTTAGGAAGAATGCTCTTTAATGGAGAGCAACAAGAGAAAAATGTTGAATCTATCTCTGGTGGAGAAAAACACCGTATGATGCTCAGTAAAATGATGCTAGAGGGTGGCAACTTTTTGGTCCTTGATGAGCCTACCAACCACCTAGACCTTGAAGCAATTGTTGCACTTGGAGAAGCATTACATGAGTTTAAAGGGAATGTTATTTGTGTTTCTCATGACCGTGAACTCCTTGATGCTTTTGCTACACGTGTAATAGAACTGCATGATGACCAAACATACACTGACTTCCAAGGAAGTTATGAAGAGTTTGCAGCAGCTAAAGAGGCAGGAACACTCTAGTTATGAAAAAGTATGAAGAGTACCTTGGTTTAGGGATTGCGGGAAATTTTGCTTTACATCTTGCCCAAGCCGGTGAGCTTGAAGATTTTAAAGATGTTATCACAGCTGATGAAGCAGCACCAAAGGGAATGTTTCCTTTTTATCTGCCGTGCACAAAGAGTTCAAATGCCCTCCGTCCAAAAGAGCAACTCTTTACCTATCCACTCTCATCAGAGACTATAACCTTACCATCACAAACACTCAATGTACAAGCAGAGCCTGAAGTTGCTCTCGTGTGTCAATTAGAGTATGAAGATGGCAAGATACATACAATTACACCCAAATACTTTGGCGCATATAATGACTGTTCTATCCGTGTTGCAGGTGCCAAAAAAATAAGTGATAAAAAAAACTGGGGAGTCAATTCCAAAGGCATTTCCTCTTCACTTATCGAAATAGACACCTTTAGAGAAGGTGGCATCATGGATAACTACTCCATTTGTAGTTTCCTGCGCAGAGACAATGAACTCCATGCTTATGGAGAAAATGTTACACTCAATGGGTATAGCTACTTTTATACAAAACTGACAGAGTGGATAACAAACCAAATAAATACACAAGAGGATTTCGGACCACTTGAAGATATAAAATCTTATATAAAAGCATGTAACAATCCCCTAAACGCAGTGATAAGTATAGGTGCTACACGCTATACTCCCTATGGCGAAACACACTTTTTACAGCCAAAAGATGAACTTTTTGTTGTTGTATATGACCATACTAACTACACACTTGAAAATATAGTAAAAATACTACAAAGCGGTGAGCATCAAAAAGAGAATATGAGTGTTTTGGCACAACAAGTAGTATAGATGAAAAGTAACAGAGGCAAAAAACTCGATCTTTTCATCGGTGCTGATATTGACGATAGCTGGGCAGAGGTACAAACCACAAGAAAAACAAAAGTTTCCAACGCAATTTTAGAGCCATCAAAACATTTTTTAAAATTTAAACGTGAAAAGCGTAGAGGAAAAGTTGTCACCCTTGTGGGAGAGTTTCAACTCTCAAAAGAGGATGCAAACAACTTACTCAAACGCCTAAAAAAAAGTATGGGATGTGGTGGTAGTTACAAAGAGCACTGGATGGAATTTCAAGGCGAAATGCAAGAAAAATTACGTGAACTTCTCACAAAAGAGGGATTCCGTTTTAAAAAATAGCTTTATGCTATTTTTTCCTTCTCACTCTTTTCATCGTTAAGTTTTGTAGTGATAATATACCTATCACGTCCACTCTCTTTTGCTTTATAAAGCATCTCATCAGCTCGGCTTATGAGAATCTGTTCATTGAGAGATTTCTCAGCTACAACACAAATTACACCAACTGAAATAGTCAAATATTTATGTACTTTCGAGCCTTCGTGCTTAATCTCTCGCTTTTTAATTGCCTCACAAATTTCTCTTGCAAGTCTTGCACTGTGTGATTCATCTGTTTGACTCAGTAAAACACCAAACTCTTCACCTCCGAGTCTAAAGAGATAATCACTTGGACGACGTAGGGTATCTTTTAAAACTTTTGCTACGGACTTGAGCGCAAAATCACCCTCCACATGGCCATAAGTATCATTGTATTGCTTAAAAAAGTCAATATCAAGCATCATAAATGTGATATAACTACGGCTGCGTTTAGCGCGTTCAAACTCTTTTTTATAGATAAGGTTAAAATAACGTCTGTTGTACAAACCTGTCAAAGAATCCGTGTACGAGGCATTTTCAAGTTTTTTATTTGCAATTTTGAGTTTCTTTGCGGCCACTTCAAGTTTTGTTTGGTCTTTTTGAATACTTTTAAAAACATACAACGATATGAACAACAAAGAGAGAATAATCACTCCTAAAATAACACCAAGCTGCATTACTAAAGATTCATACGTTTGTAAGAATTTTTTACGCTCATAATTTGCAACATTTGTTTCATAAACAATTAATTTCTGTAGAACCTGATGTATAAGAGACAATCTTTTTTCTAACGTTGCAATAGAAATCTTATTTTTTAAACGTGCATCACTCGAAATAGCCGCAACAATGGTTGCGAAATATCTATTTATTGATGCTATTTCAGCATCTGCATACTCAACATACTGCAATTCATCTTCTCTTTTAAAGTGTGACATATAACTCATCCACTTGCGTTTGTTAAAAGAGAGTGCGCTGCGGATATTATCAATTGCTTCATCTTTTTGTATATCACCTCGAGAGAGTCTATAAATTGTATTTCCAAGGTCATAGTGGTATGTTTGCAAAATTTCATTCAATTCTGTTATAGGAATGAGAGAACCAAAATAGAGGGAATCTATATTTTTTTTCATACTATTTACATAGCTTTTCCCCATTATACCAATGGAAAACAATCCTAATGTTATAAAAATAAACAATATAAATAGTTTGCTTCTTAGCTTCATAGCCTCTATAAATTTCATTCTTATCCTTGCTACTCTTCTTAAGCATAATTTGTACCAAAAAAATATTTTTTATGATAAAATTCTTCCAACAATAAGGAGAGAGATTATGCAAGCAAAAGCGATAAAAACAGACCAGTATCTGACAAAAGATGAAATCCAAAAACACTTACAAAATGTTGAGTATATTGTAATGGCAGCTCCTGCACCAGAGCATTTTCAAGAGACACCTATTCACTTCACTCTCTTTTTAAATACAGATGAGCAACTGCCAAAAGAGGTGCAAGATGCGATTTTAGAAAAATTTTTACAAGAGAATAAAATAGAAAAACCTGCAGAGCTTATGAGTCAGCTTATGCCTGTTGGATTTGCACTAAGCAAAGACCAGGAGACGCCAATGCCTATGCTTTTAGTTGATCCAAAAGATCAAAGAAGCATTCCTTACGCAGTAATGCATGTCATGGACTTTTTAGCAGATTCCGACGCATTTCATGAAGCAAAAGAGAAACAGCTCACAGGTTGGAGCTATGTATACGAATAATATTTTATAAATGCTACTGAGGTAGCATTTAGTTTTACTTACTTGCATTACAATTCTCTCAGATATAAAACAAATTTACATTCTGAGGAGAATATCATGAAAAACATTTTACTATCTACACTTTTATCTTCACTCTTACTTGTCGGCGCGGTAGAGGCAAACAGTACAATTAAAAGTGTCAATGAAGTCAACAAAGGTGCTGTGGCAAAGGGCGCACAAAATGCTTTAGCAAATCAAAAAAAACTTATTGCAGAGGCTATTAGTTCTTTAAAATTTACAAATGATGCATTAGTTGCTCTTTCAAAAAAAGATAAAGCAGCTGCACAAAAGGACATAGAAAAAGCACTTGGAAAGCTAGAAGTCATTCTTGCTGCTAAAAACAGTCCAAAACTCTTACCAATTGACAGTGCTGTAAATATGATTGAATTTGTTGGTACAAGTAAAGATGTGAAAAAAGATGTAGATGCGGTAAAAGATCTACTTGATGCAAATAAAGTACAAGTTGCGCGTACACTACTTAATACCCTACAAAGTGAGATTGATGTAACAGTAGTGAGTTTGCCACTTGCAACATATCCTGATGCACTTAAACTTGCAGCAAAATATTTGCATGAAAATAAAGTTGATAAGGCAAAAAGTGTTTTGGAACTTGCACTCTCTACCTTTGATAAAACAACAACAGTTATACCGTTGCCTCTCTTAAAAGCAACAGACCTTATTAATGTATCGGCATCTTTGTCTAAAAATGGTAAAAAAGAGGAAGCACTTAAGTACTTAAACGCAGCAGAAGATCAAGTTGAAGTTGCACAAGCACTTGGTTATGTAAGTCACTCAGACACAACATACAAAGCCTTACATAAAGCAATTAAGCTTGTAAGAAAAGAGATAAAAGGTAAAAATAAAGCTGAAAAACTTTTTGATGACCTTAAAACAAAACTCAAAGACTTTAAAGATAAAATCTTTTCTGAAAAATCAAAATAAACTTACGAGCTAGCAAGGGATTCGATATCCCTTAGCTCCTTTACAATTTCCTGCGATAAATTTTCATACCCTTCTTTTGTCACTAAAATGTCATCTTCAATTCGAATGCCAATTCCACGGTATTTTTTGGGAATGCTTACGTCATCTTCATCCAAATAGATTCCCGGTTCAATCGTAAGAACCATTCCTTTTTGTAGTGGCAGTTCTTTTCCCTCTCTATCTTTATATGGAGCTTCATCGTGTACATCTATTCCCATCCAGTGTCCTATGCCGTGAGGATAGTATTTTTTAAAAGCCTTACTCTCTAAATTTTCCTTTAACTCACCATCTAATATACCTAAACGCAGCATACCCCTTGTGAGTAACTCTTCTGATTTTTTTTGTAGTTCACTACGTAATACACCCGGACGGATCATACTAATTATTGTTTTATTGACATCTAGTACTAGAGAGTAGAGCTCTTTTTGTGCTTGAGTAAATGTACCATCTCTAGGGATTGTACGTGTAATATCACTTGCATAGTATTTATATTCACACCCAGCATCTATAAGAATAAGGCTCTTTTTAGCAAGCTCTTTATCATTTGAAATATAGTGCAATGTATTTGCATTATTTCCAGAAGCGACAATGGAAGTATAAGCATCACTCTTGGCACCCCTTTTACAAAAGACATACTCAATTTCAGCTTGCACTTCGTACTCAAAATGCAATTTTGGTGTCATTTTTATAATTCTATGGTGCGCTTCTTGTGTAATTCTAAGCGCTTTTTTTATAAGTGCTATTTCTGCTTGTGACTTTACTAAACGCAGCTCCTCAATAAAAGAAGCTATATTACTATAAGTTTGCACATTTTTAAGCTGCGCCAATAAAGGATTTATTCTCGTTTTTTCTTCATGAAAATCATATAAAAAATGCGAACAGCTTTCGCCAAACGCAGTAATCTTCTCAGAAAGTTGTGTAATTTCAAAAACATCATCAACACTAAAAAGTTCTTTTGAGCGCTCCACACCAAGACGTTTTCCATTCCATAGTTCCATTTGTGGGTCTTTTTTTATAACAAACAGATACGAAGCAACACCCTCTTTTGTTTTTAGCAAAAGAAGCGCTGCATTGTCTTCTTCAAGCCCACTAAGATAGTAAAAATTACTATTTTGCCGGTATGGATACTCTGTATCATGCGAACGCACTTTTGGTGTTGCACTCAGTAGTACACTTATAGAGTTCATCGGCAATTTTTTTAAAAGTTTTTTTCTCCGTTTTGCATACTCTTTTTGAGAAATCATTTACTCTCCTCAATAATCCATACAGCAGCTTCATCTAAAACCGTTTTTAGTGCCTCATTCAACGCTTTTACTCCACCCACTGCGTTTAGCTGTGTTACCTCTTTTTTTACATGAAATGTCTTACTCATCACAACAGTATGTTTCCTCGCATTACTCAAAGTAAACGTAATGGATACGATAACATAAGATTCTCTGTCACTCTTTTGAAAATACTGTTTAAAATTATCTACTCGCGTTTCTAAAAGGTATTCTGTAGCTACCTTTGATGCTGGACTCAAAACAAAGCCAAAAACTTTCGTTTCACGAAGCATTTGTAATACTTTTTGCGTAATCATACTCTTTGGTGATGCCGCCCATTGCGAAGAACTATAGTGATACTCTTGTAAATTATCTTCTACATAGTACATATTCTGTGAAAAAAGGCTCTCTGGTCCATACGGCTGTGCAACCCGTACAACTGCATCTGAAAAACGACTCTGCTGCGTTTGTGCTACTTCTGTTTTTGGAGAAAGAATGTACTCTTTTGCCGTTGGTTCAACACTACTACATCCTACTAAAAAAACTGCAAATATCCCCAGTATTATAATGTTACTTTTCACCTGGACCCCTTTTCATTTCACTCTTTTTAAATAAAATATCACTTGGACTGCGTTTATACTCTCGCATCAGTTCATTGAATTCTATCATTGACTCCTGTATCTTGATAAAGCTCTCATTTATGGTAGGTACAAGGTTTAAAGAGGCGTCATTCACATCTTGTTCTACTGTAGCAAATGATTTTGCCATATTATCCATGATCACGCCCATACCTGTATATGTCTTTTTTATACTCACAAAAGAGTCACTCATTTTATCTTCCCATGCAATACTATTTGTCAAGAAAGTATCTACTTTAGGAGTAATGTGTGTGAGTTGAGAAGAGAAAGTATCTAAATTTTTAACACTTCTTTGTAAATGGCGTACAGTTTCATCACTTAAAAGCATATCAACATGTGCCAATACATTTGTCGAATGTTTGAGCATATTTGCAATCTCTTTACGATTTGCATCATTTAAAAATTTATTTGTATTTTTTAATGTTTCTGAGAGCTGTGCAGAAAGTTCTCCTAAAGATTTTTCAACGTTTTTAAAAAGAGAAGGAACTGATTTAATTACAGGGTACTCTTCATCCTTTTTCTTTTTCAAAAGCGGAGCACTATTATCACCCAAGCTTAAATTAATGTAAGTCAATCCTGTAATTCCCTGTGCAGTTAATTTCGCAACTGTTGTCTCTTTGATTGGTGTCGTCTTTAGAATTTCTACAGTTGCCTGCACCTGTTCTATATTTGAGGGATTAATCCGCAAATCAACCACTTTTCCCACACTAATACCTCTGTATTTTACCGGTGCATTCACATTAAGACCAGAAACTGATTCATTAAAATATATAAGATACTTCCGCACAGCATCATCTGAAGATGGCTTCACCAACCAGTAGGTAAAAAGGATAATTATAAAAAATCCCAACAAAACCAAAATACCTATTAGGCGATAATTTACTTTATTATTCATCTCTTCTCTTTAAAAAATGTTTGTACAAATGTACTCTTTGCAGTTGTAACATCTGCCACACTACCTTCATATACTATATGTTGTTCATCTATTATAGCAACTCTATCTAAAGTATCATATATAGAACTTAAATCATGTGTTACCATAACCACAGTAAGACCAAGCATTTCACGCAATTTTACGATTAAAGCATCAAACTCTCGTGCTGAAATAGGATCCAGCCCACTTGTTGGCTCATCCAAGAAAAGAAGCTTAGGATCCATTGCAAGAGCTCTTGCTAATCCTGCTTTTTTCTTCATACCACCACTTATTTCTGATGGATACAACAAGGCATCACTCTGTTTTAAACCAACTATATTAAGCTTAAAGGCAATGATTTCATCTATCATTTTTTTAGAGAGTTTTGTGTACTCCACCAAAGGAAGGGCAATATTTTCAGCAATGGTTAAAGAAGAAAAAAGGGCTCCAAACTGAAAAAGAACACCCCACTCTCTACGTAAAAGTTGCGCATCACGTTCGCGAATATTGGCAACATTTTTTCCTAGGACTTCAATCGATCCACTCGTAAAATGTTGCAACATAACCATCTCTCGTAACAGTGTCGTTTTTCCACAACCACTTGGACCCAAGAGACCATAAATTTCCCCTTCGTTAATGGTAAGATTCAGTTTATTGTGGATAACCTTATCACCAAAACGTGTCACAACATCTCTTACTTTTATGACTTGCATCTATATTCCTAGGTTCGTAAATATAATAGAAAAAACAGCATCACAAACAATGACTGCAAAAATAGACTCGACCACACTTTTTGTTGTATTAAAACCTATACTTTGCGTATCATCTTTTACGATAAGCCCTCTGTAAATTCCAATAGTTGCAATTAAAAATGCAAAAAAAGGCCCCTTAAATATTCCTACAAAAAAGTGTTTTGCTGCTACAACCTGAGAGAGTCTGTCAATAAAAAGTTCTGGAGAGATGGAGAGATCAACACTCGCAACAAGCATACCTCCAAAAATTCCCATAATATCCGCTAAAAAGATAAGAATAGGCATTGTAATTACAAGGGCAATAATACGGGGTAAAACTAAAAATGCAAAAGGTTCAAACCCCATTGTTCGCATTGCATCAAGTTCTTGTGTGATTTTCATAGAACCTATTTGTGCCGTAAACGCAGAGCCGCTGCGTCCTGCAATAACAATGGCTGTAATAACAGGAGCGAGTTCTCGAAATATTGAAATTCCCATCATATCAACAATATAAATATTTGCACCATAAATTTTTAATTGGTACGCAGATTGATAGGCTATTACAAGTCCAATAAGAAAACTCGTAAGCGCTACTATGCCTAAAGCTTTTACGGCACTTTCATTTATTTCAAAAGCTATCTCTTTGTAACGGATATTTTTTAAAGAGGTTATAAAACGAAGATTTGAGGCAAAAAGTTCTCCAAAAAATTCCAAAAAGGCAATAAAGCCATCCCAGTAGTTATAAAAAATTTTTCCTATTTTTTCCACAACAGAAGGCTCTTTTTGCGTTTGTTCTTCACTATAATTTTTCAGACTTGCCTCTACCATCTCGATAGTTGTAAGAAGCTGTCTATTTTTGCAGGCAACTATAACGCTAACATTCGAAAAATTTTCTTTTAAATTATGGAGGAAAATAGCAGCTGCAGTATCAATATAAGTAAGTTTATTGAGTTCAAATGTTACTTGATGTAAACCATTTGTAGAAATATTTTGAAGTTGCTTTTCATACTTTGGAATATTTCTTAGTGTCAATTCTCCTTCAAAGCAAAGGGTAAGAGTGCCCTCTTCTCTTTGAAGTGTTACTATATGTTTCATAAATTATTTAGAAAGTTCGCTCAAGTAATTTATTTACTTTTAAGATGGTAATAATCTTATCTTCTTGCTTTCCAACACCTTCAATAACGGTCTCTTCAGCACTTACTGTATCAGGCGCAGGCCCAATATTTTCTTTTTTGATACGTATAGCCATAGTAAGTCTATCTATCACAAAACCTGCCACGTCATTACCATGACGCATCACAATAAAGCGAGTATCATCACTCTGTTTTTTTGTAGAGAGCCCAAATTTTGTACGCAAATCAATAAGAGGAATAACTGCTCCACGAAGGTTAAATACTCCAAGCACATAGTCAGGAACCTGTGGTACCCTTGTCCAACTAAAAGGCTTAATTATCTCTTGAATGGAGAGAATAGGCACTGCGTATTCTTCATCCCCTATCATAAAACCGACAAGTTGCACAACATCATCAAGTTGTTCAACAACACTATCTTTTTGTTCACTTTGCTTATTAATAATCTGTTTCAATTTATCACTCATTATAAAAACTCCGCTTTAAAATTCACATTTCTTTGCACAACACTAGCAAGATAATCTGCCGAATAAGGTTTGGTAATGTACTCTACCATACCCGATTCAACACCACGCATTCTGTCAGACTTACTTGTTCGCGAAGTCACAGCAATAAGAGGAAGATTTTTATATCTGTTATATTTTTTAATCTCCGTTGCCAATGTATATCCATCCATTCTTGGCATCTCTATATCGATAAGCATCGCATCAAAATTATAATCACCCGACTTTAAAATATTTAATGCTTCTTGTCCATCACCCGCTTCTACAAGTGTGATTCCCATAGGTTCTAATGCTTTTCTCATAATTACTCTATCTGTTTTAGAGTCATCAACAATCATTACAACATAGTCACTTGCTTTTGTTTTTTCTTTTGAAAGGGATTGTGCATCATCACCACTACTCAAAGCAGTAGATTTTACATTACGTGCCATATTCATTAAGGCAACAACATCAACAATAAGTGTTACACCACCATCACCCCTGATTGTAGCTCCGGCAATACCTTCAATTCCTTTAAGATAATCACCAAGAGATTTAATAACAATCTCTTCTTGTCCAACAAGAGTATCAACAATGAGTCCAAGTTTACTTGTTCCTAAGCCAAGCACAACAACATAGGCATGTTCGCTCGCATCTAAAATACGTTCTACCTCAAAAATATCCCCAATATGAACAAGCGAAAGGACATCATCACGAAGTCGCATAACAGAGCGTCCCTCAACTGTATA
>CAYRVR010000034.1:12435-17126 GCA_964427835.1 uncultured Sulfurimonas sp.
CCTTTTTCAAGTGATTTTTCTTTTAGCATTTCAGGGTCTAGACCTTTACCGTCATCATCTATTTGAATAACAATTTGGTTCCCTTCATTGTAGGCTTTGAGGCTAATCGTTCCCTCTTCAGGTTTTCCCTTAGCAATACGTTCTTCTGGTGTTTCAATTCCATGATCACATGAGTTACGGATAATATGTACAAGAGGATCACCAATCTCTTCAACAATTGACTTATCAAGCTCTGTATCTTCACCGGCAAGGACTAGCTCAATTTTTTTATGCAACTCACGAGAAAGATCCCGTATCATTCTTGGAAACTTATTAAAGACTTTTCCAATTGGAAGCATCCTTGTTTTCATAACAGCAATCTGTAAATCTGTTGTGACAAGGGAGACAATAGAGACAACCTGATTCAGTTCTTCTAAGAACTCCTCACCCTCATAACGCTCTTCCACATCTTCATTAATTTTCATTAATCTATTTTTAGCAAGAACAAGTTCACCAATGAGGTTCATAAGATGATCAAGACGTTTTACATCAACACGTATAGTCTGCTCAACCGTTGTGGCAGCTTTACGTGCAGGAGCTGCTGCCTTTACAGACTCTTGTGCTTTTTCTTTTTTCTCTGCTTTAACCGGAGCTGGAGCCTTGTGTGTTTCTTGTTTAGGTTCCTCTTTTTTAGGCTCTTCTTTCTTTGATTCTTGATCTTCATCTGCATCAGGCATCGTTGGAACTTCCTCTCCTGCTGCAATCTTCGCCTCACGTTTTGCTTTATCTTCTGCTTGGCGCTGTGAGAGGAGTCTCTCTATTTCAGCTTCGATTTCATCTGGATCCATATTGTCATAATCAAGCTCTTCTTCTGGCTCTTGTGCTGTTTCTTCTTCTGTTGGTTCCTCAACAACTTCTGCCGCTTCTGCTACTGCCGCATCGGCAAGTCCTGAAAGGTCACCATTACTTATTTTGTCAAGTTTTGCTACACACGCTGAAACATCAATGCCATCATCACTACTTGTATCACGAATTTTTTCCAAAAGTGCTTTCATTAAATCAATTGACTCAAGAATAACATCCATAACATCTGGAGTAATAACAAGTTCCCCATGTCGTGCTTTATTCAAAACATCTTCCATGTGATGCGTAAGGTGCGTAAGTACATCAAAATTTAAAAATGAAGAAGCCCCTTTAACAGTATGTGCTACACGAAAAATTCCATTTAAAAGCTCTAAATCTTCTGGATTTGATTCTAACTCCACTAAATCTTCATCGAGCTTCTCAACAAGTTCAAATGATTCAACTAAAAAATCTTGTAATATTTCTTGAAATTCATCCATATTTATACTCCTATTTTTTCATATGTGCTTTTACAACACGAGATACTTCATCATAAAATGAGCTTGCCTGAAATTTAACTAAGTAAGCTTCCCCACCAGCTTCTTCACCACGACCTTCACTAAAATGATCACTAATTGAAGAGTTAAAGACTATAGGAAGATTTTTCAATCTCTCATCATCTTTTACTTTCGCTGCAAAGTGGAAGCCATCCATTTTTGGCATTTCAACATCTGAAATAATAATTTTCAATTTATCCGTAAGTCCTTCACCATAAGTCTCATACAAATCATTGAGTTTTTTCAGACCCTCTTCTCCATCCATTGCTTCTACAACACTAAAGCCCATTTTTTGGAGAGCATCTTTTACAATTTTTCTAGCTGTCGTACTATCATCAAGAACCATTGCCAAACCAGAGAAACTATCTATTGTTTCAGGTTCACTATCAGTTTCTGGCTCATAGAGCCCAAGTTCTTGTACAACACTCTCAAGGTCCAAAATAAGTAAAACATTTTCATCTTCTATCTTTGTGACCCCTGTTATTTTGCTGCTGTCCATGCCTGAAGAACTGCTCATAAAAGATGCTGGTTCAATATCACTCCAACTAATTCTACGAATACGCTTTGCTTCATGCACTACAAAGCCAATGAGAACATTATTAAATTCTGTAATAATAACCCGCGATGTCTCTTGTACATTTTCAGGTTCTACAATTCCCATCCATTTTGCAAGATTGACCACAGGAATTACCACTTCACGAAGGTCAAAAATCCCCTCAATAAAATCTGGGGTACCAGGCAACTCCGTTAAATTGGGAATTTTAATAATTTCTCGTACCTTTGAAACATTTATTCCATAAATTCCCTCATATACAGAATCATTTTCCTGTTTAAATATACGGAAGTCAACCAGTTCCATTTCATTAGAGCCGACTTTTAATGATTTATCATCCATAACGCTTTCCCTTTGTAAATTGTTTTTCTTTTACAATACTTTTGTTATTTGAGTATTCTATAATAAAATATCTTTGATTGCATGCAAAAGCTGCTAAATTAATATATTCAAATCCATTCACTCTAAAAATTTTATTTTGATGAAAATGCCCTTCTATAAAATAATCACATACAAAACGCCCCTCAAGGCGTTTTTGTATAAATTGCTCAAAACCACTAAAACTATTGCAATCTTCTTTCTTTTCTAAGTGAGCATTCACACTCTTTAAAATTGCATGATTTGAAATCATATCTATATATTTGAGAATAAAAAGGACAAAAGGATTACGAATAAGAGCAGTATAGAGTTTATAAAGACGTGTCCCATCAAAATCACCATGTGCCAAATAGACCTTTTTCTCATGAAATCGAGCAACTACCGGTTGCTCTGCAATGGGAATTACCACTGCGTTTACAAAGACATGAGAGAGATTAAAATCATGATTTCCCTCAAGATATATCAGCTCGATGCGTGTGGAAATATCATTTAAGAGTGCTATTAACTTTTGATTTTCTGTGTAGGTGTATTCAATGGAACCAAAAAGTGCATCAAAAATATCACCCATAAGTATGAGCTGGGTGGGATGGAGTTTCCCTTCATCTATTGCTTGTATAAAATCAAACAACTCACCCCGGGCATGAGAAAAGTGTGCATCAGATATAATGAATGCACCCTCTTTAAGTTGGAGTTCTTTATGGCACATACGCTATATCTGGAATGGCTAAAGATGCATCCAATCCCATCATAAGATTGGCATTTACAACGGCTTGTGAAGATGCACCACGCATGAGGTTATCAATAGCAGAAGAGATAAAAAGCATATTTCCACTGCGTTTAGCATAAATATCACAAAAATTTGTCCCTGCTACATTTTTCATTGTTACGGGAGTTTCACTGATACGAACATGTACTTCATTTGTATAAAATGTTTTTAATAGCTCTATCGGATCAAAATCACCATCAACTTGAATATATATAGAGCTAATCATACCACGTGTAACTGGCACTAAATGTGGTACAAAATGCACCTTATCAAACGCAACACCTATTTTTTGAGCAATTTCTGGTGCATGCCTGTGTCCTAATGGGTTATACGCAAAAAGATTATCATTGACGTTTACAAAGTGGGTTGTATCACTCAGCTTCTTTCCCGCACCACTTACGCCTGTTTTTGCATCAATAATGATAGGAGTATCTTCACTGCGTTTAGATAAAAATGGAAGGAGTCCCAAAATAGCTGATGTTGGGAAACAACCCGGGTTTGCAACTAAATTTGCATTTTTAATCGCTTCTCGATTTAATTCTGGTAAACCGTATACTGCATGAAGTAAATTTTCTTTATCTATATGTTCACAGTAAAAAGTTTCATACGTTTGTAAATCAAGGCGATAATCAGCTGAGAGATCAACCACTTTTACACCTTTGTGTAGTAACGGCTTTACATATGCCATAGCAGTTTTATGCGGCAGTGCTAAAAAAACAAGTTCACACTGTGTAGCCATCTCTGCAACATCTGCTTTATGGACTACATCTTCACATATTCCATTTAATGAAGGGTGGAGTCTGTTTATGGTTGTTCCACCCTCAGAATTTGCAATGTATGCTAATTCAAATTGAGGATGTTTGAGAAGTATTTTAACAAGTTCTAGTCCTGTATAGCCCGTTGCTCCAACAATGCCTACGCGAATTTTTGTCTTACTCATACTTAATGCGTCTCAAACACGATTTCTTCGTATTTTACTTCATCTATTTCAAACTCTTTTTCACCACCAGGAAGGCGAACTCTGACCTCATCTCCTTCTTCTTTTCCAAGTAACTGTTTGGCTAAGGGAGAGTTAAAAGAGATAAGCCCAATATCTGGATTTGATTCAGAACCACCTACGATTGTATATTTCACTTCTTCATCTGTATCTAAATTTGTCATAACAACAGTAGAGCCGAAGCTCACTTTAGAGTGTGCAAGTTCACTAGGGTCCACTATTTGTGAATTTCCTAAAATCTCTTGCAACTCGGCCAAACGGTTGTCAATATTTTTTTGCATCTCTTTTGCTGCGTGATACTCAGCATTTTCTTTTAAGTCACCATGTTCTAAGGCCTCTTCAATCGCCTTGACAACACCGGGACGTTTTACTTCCTTTAAATCTTTCACTTCGGCTTGTAATTTTTCATAGCCAAAAAGTGTCATCGGTTCAATATTTTGCATAATTTAATCTCTCTGTTTATTTTCATATGATTATAACAAAATTTCAATTGAAATTTCACATGAAATATAAATTTGAAAAGTGGGATTTTAAAATGGAAGTAGTATGAAGAAGGGGAATTGTTACAAGGTAGTTATAAACTACCTTGCATATAAAGAGGCTTAGTCTCTATCACAA
>CAYRVR010000034.1:17226-18626 GCA_964427835.1 uncultured Sulfurimonas sp.
TTCATGTGTACTATGAACATGTTTAGCTATACCACAAGCTTTGTGTGAAACTTTCTTGTAATGTTTATGGCATTTGTTTTTCCAATGATTTACAATATCTTTACAACTTCTGTGTGTATGACACTTTGTAGCATTATTTTGTGCAGAAGATTGGTTTAAATCACTGATTTGTACTAACGACAATTTTGAAACAACACCTGTAAATCCTACACTCCATGTTGTAAAGTTTAACTCTGTCATTGCTTTACCTGCAGGGAACATAAAACCATAACGGTTTGTTTTTCTTAAATCATTTGTATAATAGCTCCCATTATCACCAGCTAATCTTGGCATAAAAAGACCTGCACTTTGATTTACATCAAATGTCAATCGAGATAAGAAATCTACAGTATCATCTAAAGCAATTGTAGCAAGACCTTCATTTGCTTCATAATATTCATTAAATACTAGAGTACCATTTTCAACATACACATGGCTTGATGGAACCGGTCTTGTAAGATTTAAATCTGCAAGGTAGTTTCTTGCTGCTTTTGCACATCCTCTTTTTTTCTTATGTAGTGCTCTTCTTATGTCACAATAACTTACAACTTTTCCATCAACTGTAGCAGTATGCAGACCTGTGTCTCTATCTGTCACCTGAATATCAGTTGTAAATGTACCACTATCTGTAGTTGGTTTAAATGTCAAACCTACAGTACAATATTGATAACCTCTCATACTTACTGTAGAAGCATCACCACACGGAACATCCCCATAACTACGATTTACATCAAAATTTGCATCATCACTTACAGAGATATCTGTAATATTTGAATAACAATACTCTGGATTATAAATCAAAATCTCAACTGTTTTACTTCCATTTGGATAAGTTGTTAAATTCTGTGTAGGTAAAATTTTAATTTCCCCACATGGTTGGCACGCCTGGGCAGAACTAAAAGCCAGACCTAACATAGACAATACTAAAAGTATCTTTTTCATAAATAAACTCCTGTAAAATTTATTTAAAATAACACAGTCACCTTTTTTAAGAGCAACTCGGCCATCTTTTTTAGAAAAAGACCCATAAGTTTTCCGTCCTGCTTTCACAAACAGTTTGGCAAATTTACTGTGAACTCACGTTAAATTAAATGTATGTAATTCTATCTAACATAAGATAATACAATTCTTAATAATTATAAATTATTATTTTACAATTGAAAGTGTTGAAAGATTAAAGAGTATCATTTTATTTACACATTCAATTCTAATGAAGCACTGCTCCTTTTCTATTTTTAGTGCATTAGATATATTTTCAAGTAATATAATATATGACTGCGTTTGAGGATCGTAGGCGACAAGATTTTTATCTTTAATAGTAAATATTCTTCCTCCCCCACAGCCATCTCCAATTATCCCTT
>CAYRVR010000035.1:0-1667 GCA_964427835.1 uncultured Sulfurimonas sp.
TTTCGATTTTCACTGCTGCTCATTGTTGTGAGTGCACTCTCTTTTTACCTCTCTTTAGAGCATTTTTATGCCTTACTGCTTTCAAATATAGTGATGGGAGTTGGGATGAGTCTTGTGCTTCCGTATGTGGAGACCATCGCATTGCAGAGTATTGGAAAAGAGCGCTATGGCAAGTCACGTCTGTTTGGCTCCATTGGCTTTATAGCTGTTGCCCTTGTATTGGTGCGTTTTTTAGACTCTGCGTATGTTGCATTGGATTTTTTACTTGTGCTTTGTGTAATTACTGCCTTTGTCGCTTTAAAGATAGAGGTGCAAAGTAGGGCTGTAACGCAGGAAGAGTCTGAAATGCTTGTTAATGATGTGCATCTTTTGCAGGATTGGCCTTTGTGGATCGGTTTACTCCTTGTGCAGATGAGTTTTGGTGCTTTTTATAACTTTTTTACCATTTATGAAACAAATCATGGCGTGAGTTTGGATATGACCATATACCTTTGGAGTTTTGGAGTTTTTATTGAAATTATTATGTTCTTTTTTCAGGGGAAACTCTTGCATGGCAATCTTTTGAATATTTTACGTTTTACCATACTCGCAACTGTCTTGCGCTGGTTCTTGGTATTTGCTTTTGCAACAAATATTCCTGTTCTCTTTTTTGCGCAGTCTCTGCATGCTTTGAGTTTTGCACTCTTTCACTCTGCAGCCATTAGTTACCTTTTTCATCGTTATAAAAACAGAGCACTTGCACAGCAGTTTTTTTCAGGTATTACCTATGGTTTAGGAGGGTTGCTTGGCGCACTCCTTTCTGGTTATATTTATGAGTGGTATCCGGAGTATTTGTTTGTCAGTTCAAGCGTTATTGCTTTTGTGGCGTTTGTTTTTATAACCCTGCACCAACGCAGAGCTATAGAGTAGAAGGACGAGTTAGTAGTCCATTATAAGGTTTGCAGTAAGTGTTGTATCTTTGTTCTCTTTTCCTGCAACAGGAAGATTAACATAAGCAATTTTATAACTTACACCAGCAGAGAAAATATCTGATATTTTCGTAGTAAGTGCAGTTTTAGAGTTTGCAAAGTAGTTGGTTGAATCTTTAAAGTCACCTCTGATGTCAAGCTCTTGTGTAAATTTAAGATCTTTTTTGATGTCGTATGCATAGAGTGCTTGGGCTCTGTAGCCTGCGTAGCTATTTGTATTCTCAACAGGATAAAATTTGTCTTTATTGTATAAAATATTGGCCGTAAGGCTTAAATCATGCGCAGCCGTTTTGATTGCTTGGTATTTTGCACCAGGACCAGTGTAGATTTGGTAGGTATATCCTGAGTAGATGTCTGATTTATAGCCGGCAAGGTAGTTAAATGCAAATCTACTTGTAAAGGCATAGTCATAGTTTGCTTCAAAAAGGTATTTCTTTTTGTTCTCTTTATCATCTGCGCTACCATACTGTGCATCAAGTTTTAGACTAAGTTGGTGTTTGTCCCATGTTTTTTTTGCATTTGCATCTAAATCAAATGTTTTTGTTTGTGTGTTTCCATCTGTTTGGATGTAACCCATTTCTGTATGTGTAACAAATGTGTTAGCATCCTTATCTGCTGCTTGTGCTGCAACGACAAAAGCTGCCGCTGCTACTGTGCTAAGTATAATTTTTTTCATTGTTTATTTGCTCCTTTGTTTTT
>CAYRVR010000035.1:1767-6712 GCA_964427835.1 uncultured Sulfurimonas sp.
GCTGCTACTGTGCTAAGTATAATTTTTTTCATTGTTTATTTGCTCCTTTGTTTTTTTACTAAAGTCCCTAAAGCTACAAAAAGTAAACTTTTTGAGAGAATAACTTTTACTTTGGTTGGTCTGTATGGACGTCCATTTGAGGATATGGAATAGAGATTCCTTTTTCATCAAATACTAATTTCACACGCTCAAGCATGTCAAAATATACTGCCCAATAATCATCTGTTGACGTCCACGCACGAACGACAAAATTCACACTGCTATCTGCAAGTTCATTAACTGCTACAAAAGGAGCAGGTTCTTGCAAGATACGTTTATCGCTATTAACGATTTCAATGAGTGTCTCTTTTGCCAATTTTAAGTCATCATCGTAACCAATACCAAAAATATGGTCAACTCTACGTGTATCTCTGTTTGAGAAGTTTGTAATATTGCCACCAATAATTGATGAGTTTGGTACGATAACCGTACGTTTGTCAATCGGTGTAATTATAGTAGAAAAGAGGTTAATATCGGTTACTTCTCCCGTTACACCTGCAGTTTCAACAACATCACCCACTTTAAAAGGACGGAAGATGATAATAAGAACCGCGGCACCTATGTTTGAAAAGGAACCTTGGAGTGCTAAACCGATTGCTAAAGTTGCTGCACCAAAAACGGCAACAAATGAAGTGGTGTTGACACCAAGTTGGTTGAGTGCGGCAATGATAACCATCAGTAAAATAACAGAGTAAATAATACTCTCACTAAATTCTACTAATGTTTTATCAACACCAGACTTTGTCATCATCTTTTTGATGACGGCAGTGAGTTTCTTTGCAACCCATTTTCCTACTATGAATATAACAAGAGCGGCAATGATCTTCAGACCATATTCGCTAGCGTACATTATAGCCATATCTGTGTATTTCGTTATGTCTAAATTTTCCATAAATTGGACCCTTGTGTTAGTTTGCCCAAATTATAACAGATAATAATTAAAATTTAGTGGTTTTTCTTATAAAGTCCTTCTAAATAACGAGAAAGTTGGTAGTAATTGTTTTGGTGGGGTGAATTGGTTTGAAAGAGCTGTGGTCTGTACTTGAGGTAATTTGCCCACACCTTTTTACTTTGAGGGATCCGGCCTTTTTTGTGTAGCTCAAAACTCACCGCTGCGTTTATGAAACCTTTGAGGAGTTTTACCTCGGCACTCTCTTCAAAACGGCGTGGGTACCAGACCTCTTCTAGCACCTCATGTGCATCATAGTAGCGTCCCTCTTGGAGACATTGTGTAAATTCCTCTGTTTTTTTAGCTATCATTTTCATCCAGTATCATCATATTTTTACGCCAGTAACCACGGCCGCCTTTGAGTGAGATGCAGTGGTGGTGTGGAAATCTCTTTTTATATTCATTAAGCCTATCGAGTGTTGCCTTGCCTGTATCGCAGTAAAAAACAAAAACACTCCCCTTTGGGTACTTTTGCAATTCATAAGGATTATATGTAATGCTCTGGGCCTTTTCTATGGGTGAGAGAATTGTATCTACAAGTACAACATCCACACCCTCTTTTTGTAACTTTTGTCTGTTTTGCAAAAACTCTTTTTGCGTCCATTCGTTTGGGTAATTCATACACTTATTATATAGCAACTTGTGTTATAATCCAACCATGGCAAAAAAGAATAAAAAAAATAGTAAGATTAACCAAAGAATACGAAAATATTTTGATGATGATCCCTTTGATGTGGGCATTGAGAGGGTAGATACAAAGACATTGAGTGAACTTTTTAGCGCACTCGGCCTTTATGATATAGAGCCCAATAAAACGCTTATGGTAAAGACACTGCGTATGATTTGGAGTGAGGCAGAGAGTGCCATGCGTCGTGATATTTTAGAATTTTTTATCAACAATGCAGTGCTTTACAAGTCTCCAAAAGTAAAAACAGAACCGGGGTTTGATAGAGAAGAGAAAATAGAAGCGCTCATAGAAGAGCTTGATGCTACTCCTATGGAAGCGCTGCGTTTACGGGAAGCCTATTCGCATGTAAGGAGCAAAAAAATCACCATTACAAAGATGGAATCCTCTTTAAGGCATATCCGTTTTGAGATACGCAAAGAGAAGCTTGAGCGTGAGCTTGATGGGCGTTTTGATATTGATGACAGTTTTGAGTTTAATGCCTCTTTTAAGTATGAGCTCTATGGAGATTCTTTTCATAAAATTTTAACAGTAAAGACAAAACCGTACAGGTATGAGTATTTACAAGAGGCTGCGTTTGAGGAGATTGTAGCAAAAATCACAGCAGATAAACTCCAAGTAATAGAGGAAAAACAGGAACAGATAGAGAACTTTTTGAGTGCTTTAAAATATCCTCATGCGTATCTAACGACACGGCAAATCCTTGATGCCTTGCGTGCGTCGCCACCAAAATCAGATTTGGCGTATCCGCTCATTCCTCAAAAACTCCTCAAAGAGATAATACGCCAAAAAATAGACGCACAAGGCGTAGAACTCCATGAAGAGGAGATACTGCTGCGTTTAGAAGAGCATGTTATGCTTCCTTATTCTGAAAAATCTTTTGCATATAATTTGGAGTTGCATGTAGCGCTTGAGGATGTTTTACAAAAGATTTGGAATTCCAAGCGTTTTGATTTTGACGCAGTTGTAGAGGAAGCAAAAAAAGAGCATGAAGCTGCCTTTTTTGCATCCTTAGAAGCGCTTGTAAGCGAGTGTGGGGAGTATGCTACTTTACTGCATTTGACACAAGAGGAGCTGTATGGGCGTGTCTATGAATTCGTTTTTGATTTACTCTCAAAGAGTTTGGTACTTACACCAAAAATTGCACGTAAAATTGTTCGTAGATTCCGTTACTCCATCCATGATGAACTGATTAAAAAACAGCGTCAGGAGCTTTTGGCACGGACTATTCGAGATTTTAAAAATCTTTTTCCTGTTGCTAGGAGTATGCAGCGAAAACTGATTTTGCACATTGGTCCTACAAACAGTGGAAAGACTTATGCTGCAATGCAAACACTTAAAAATGCCGATACCGGCTACTATCTTGCACCGCTGCGTTTACTTGCACTTGAGGGGTACGAAAACCTTGTCAATGAGGGGATAGAAGCTTCACTCATTACAGGTGAAGAGCAGATAATAGATGAAGAAGCAACACATATTAGCTCGACCATTGAGATGATGAACTATGATGTGGATGTGGATGTTTGTGTTATCGATGAGGTACAGATGATAGATGAGCGTGAGCGTGGATGGGCATGGGCAAATGCCATTATCGGTGCACCGGCAAAAGAGATCATTATGACGGGAAGTGCGAATGTTAAAGATGCCATTATTGCACTTGCAGAGTATTTGGGTGAAGAGCTTGAGATTGTGGAGTTTGAGCGTAAAAATCCGCTTGAACTACTCCCTCATGCAACATCGCCAAAAGATGTAGAGGCCGGTACGGCCATTATCGCCTTTAGTCGTAGGGATGTGTTGCGTTTAAAACAGAATTTTTCTAAAGATTTTGAAGTGAGTGTTGTTTATGGAAATCTCTCTCCTGAGGTAAGGCGTGAAGAAGCAAGACGCTTTCGCGAAGGCCAAACGCAGATACTTGTCGCAACTGATGCCATTGCCATGGGGATGAATCTTCCCATAAAAACGGTACTTTTTTCTAAAGCAGAGAAGTTTGACGGCATTAGCCAACGCAAGCTTTTTCCTTCAGAAATCCACCAAATAGCAGGTCGTGCGGGGCGTTATGGTCTGCATGAGAATGGTTATGTGGGAGCATTAAGCGAAGAGGCTTTAAAAATTGTACGTAAAAACTTTCAAAAGCCGGCAAAGGAGATAGCTATTCCTTTTAAAGTGATGGCAAATTTGGAGCATATAAAATTGGTTTCTAATATCCTTGAAGAAAAATCGTTGGAGAAGATTTTAGAGTTTTTTATAGAAAATATGGTCTTTGATGGTCCTTTTTATGCAGCGAGTCTTGATGATATGCTTGAAGCTGCAAAGATTGTTGATAGCTATGATTTGGATATAGCTACAAAGTACCATCTCTCTTGTGCACCGCTGACCCTAAAATCACCTTATATTGTTACTGCGTTTGAGAGTTATGTTAATGCCATAGAGAAAAAAGAGCCTGTCTTTTACCATGCACCACAACTCTCTGGAAGTTGTGCACATACAGCAGAAGAGCTGTTACAAGTCGAAGATATGGTCAAAGAGATCTCTTTGTATTTGTGGTTGAGCTACAGATTTGATGAGTATTTTGTAGATGAGCAAAAGGCACGCCAATACAGAGGTGTAATCAACCGCTACATTGAAGCCTCCCTACAGCAGACACAATTTGCTCAGAGCTGCAAAATCTGCTCAAAAGTCCTGCCGCAAAATTCACGGTATAAAATTTGTCAATCCTGCTTTAAAAAGAATTATGTACATAAGCGTAGAAGGTGATTATTTACGTTATATTTAATTAATATTCTTTTAATATTAATTAAATATAATTCTTTAAATTTATAAAAAGGATTTAGATATGATTAAAAAAATATCTTTAGGTGTTATTAGTTTCGCTTTAATTACTGGTTTTACTGGATGTGCTCATAAAATGTTGCAGACTCCTGCTGTGATGACATACGATGGATCAAGCCTTGATTATTCGAAAATTGATCAATTGAAAGTTTCTAAAGTATGTTATACATGGGGTGATGATGATAAAGATACTTCTGTTATTAGGGCTGCTAAACAAGGTGGAATTTCTAAGATTAAACATGTAGATACATCAGTAGAATATAAGAAATTTTTGTGGTTTGAATATGATCAAAGATCTTGTACAACTGTCTATGGTGAATAAACACTAGTCCAGTAAGTTATTAGATTTATTTCCTCCAGCACTTCTTTTGAAGTGCTACATTTCCTTTAGCTTTTAAACTCATCAATGGTTTTTTGCAAAGAAGAGGCTACGCTTACAAGGC
>CAYRVR010000035.1:6812-18170 GCA_964427835.1 uncultured Sulfurimonas sp.
TAGCTTTTAAACTCATCAATGGTTTTTTGCAAAGAAGAGGCTACGCTTACAAGGCGTTGTAGGTCACTTTGAATGGATGTGACACTTGTGCCGTTTGCTGTTGAGAGTGCTTCAATATTTTCAATGTAGGAGATGATCTCTTCAATTGACTCTGACATTTTTTGACTATCATCTTTTGTTTTGTTGGATGCCTCAGCTGAGGCTTTCATAACCTCAGAAGTAGTAGTGATTTGCATTGCTACATCTTCTGAGATTTCAGAGAGTGCTTCAACATCTTTTGCATTTGATGCCATTTTTTCCCCTACATCATTAATGGCTTGTACAATGGTGCTCACACTGATGTCAATTTCGCTTAAACTCTTTTGTGTACGTTCAGCAAGTTTTCTTACTTCATCAGCAACGACGGCAAAGCCACGACCATGCTCACCAGCTCGTGCGGCTTCTATAGCTGCGTTTAGGGCTAAAAGATTTGTCTGCTCTGCAATCTCTTTAATGATATTAAGAACCTCTTTTACTTGATCTGCATCCTGTTTAAGTGTGGAGAGCTCATCTACGAGTTCATTTTCAGATGTTACAAAGCGTGTAACTTCTGAGTTGAGTGTTATGAGGGCGTCTTGCGCTGCATGGAGTGATTCTTCAGAAGCTAAAACACTTTTTTGTGTTTCTTGTGCTGTTTGGAGTGTCTCACCTAAAAGTTGTTGGATGGCTTCACTTTTTTGACTTGTTTGTACTACAAGCTTTTGTTCTTGCTGGGTGCCTTTTTTGATAATGCGGGAAGCATTTTCTATCTCTGATGCTATCTCTTTGTTTTGCTGTCCGAGTGATTTTACATTGTTAACAGTTTCTTGAATCATCTCTATAAAGTGGTTTACTTCTAAGGCTGTGTCTCCAAATTCATTATTTTTCTTATGTGCAAGACGTTTAGTAAGGTCTTTGTCTCCCCGAACCAAATCAGCAATTTTTTCTTTGAGGGTGTTGAGTGGAGTAAAAATTTCTCGTGTAAAAAATATGTATGCCAAGAATGTAAACAAAATGACAGCTGCTAAGAGCGAAAGAATAAGCGTTGTATTTGTTTGAGAAATAAGTGCATCGTTTTTATTTAGAGAAATAACCAAATCCATAGCGCCAATGCTCTCACCTACTTTTACATTATAATGGCACTGCAAACAGCGTTTTTCGGCTATCATAGGCTTAATAAGACGTATAGTATGCGCATTTTCACTCTTTTTTTCAATGACTTTAATATGTTTATTTTGTAGAACATCTAAGAGAAGAGGATCCGTTGTAAAATGCTCTTTTGGAGCGTAGAGTGCTATAACAGCTTTTGATTTTGCAATATTGAGTTTTTTTATGCCATCAATGCTTCTTGCATCTTCAAATGCTTTTTCTACAATGGCAGGGTCCCCCATCATCATGCTTGTGGTCATTGTTTGAAAAATGGATTCACTGACCATTTTTAGTGACTGCTTTGCATTGGTATTTGACATTTGTTTGAGTGTAGCAGAGAGATAATAGGACATCCCAATGAGTCCTAAAATACTAAAAGATATGATGGATACAATGACTTTTGATTTCACAGATGATAACATATTAAAGTTCCTAGAATAAATATAGCCTTATTATATCAAAACATATAGATGAGAAGCTCGATTTGACGTAATAAGGCATCATTTTCTATACCATGTTGGTTCGCATAAGCAAGTGCTCCACCAGCACCTACACCTTCTTTTGCCTCTCCTTCATCGTATTTGTGTAAAATAGGAATCTCTGTATTTGCAAAACTAAAGGTTGTATAGAGTGCATTTGGTGTGTAGCTGAGTTGTTCTAAAATATGTTTGATATTGGAGTGTTCATCTTTTGCTACCCATTGGGTTGTAGCAAGAGTGATATTGTCATGTTTGACGCGCATTAAAATATCTTCTCTGAGTGCATCAGCTATTAGCAAGCAGGCTGCCATCTGTGTACCACCAGCAAGAATGATTTGGAAACGTTTTGAAGCTTCTACTAAAAATCCTGCACAAAACAGAAGCATATTGTCACTCACATAAGAAAGTTTTTCAAAGTTTGACATAGAATCATCAAGGAGTGAAAGCGCTGCGTTTACAGTTTTTGTTTTGATGTCATTTGGTACATTTAAAAAGCTTGAGGAAAAATCATCTGCACATGCATAGCCAAGAGCAAGGGCTGAAGCTGTTGCTGTTGTGGTACCAGCAGGCGTACTTTCTCCTAAAATAAGATAATTTCCCTTGAGCTCATAGCTTTTCCCAAAAGCCATACCTTTTGTAAATAGTTCACGGGCATTGATATTTGCCCCTTTGTCAATGCTTTGTGATGGTTGGATATTAAAATCATGGAGTATGCAGTTTTGTGGTTTGGTTTGCAGTCCTAAGTCGAGAATTTCAATGCTGCTAAAAGGAGCAAGGTCATGTGTGGCACGTGTAATGAGTGCGGGTGTTGGTACTCCCGTTGGTGTCTCTGCGAGTTCTGTAAGGGAGAAGACCTTTGCATTTGTAATATACTCTGCATCAAGTGTTGGCGTAAGGGGAATCATCCCAGGAATACCTGCTTGCGTGATACCTTCAATTTCGCAGGTTTTTGTAACAGATGCTGCAAGTAAAAAATCGGCCTTTCCTTGGGGGAGTTGTGCTGGGGTGTCTGTAAAAATATTATATGTTGTCATAAGTTCTCTTTTTTTAATGGTATTTTAGCAAAAAATCTATAGTTCGAGGAGCCACTCTTTTATATTGATTGCTTGAATATTTACTGTGTCGTAGATATACTCTTTTGTGGGCTCTTCATACAAAAGTGTGCATTTTATATTTTTGAGTTGAAGTTCTTGGAGTACTTTTGCAAAAACACGTAACTCTCTTTTTTGTGTTTTTTGTTCTTTCAAGGATTGCGTAACCTGTATTAGCTCTACAATTTTATTCTCTTTTTCGACTATAAAATCACACTCCCAACCATTGGAAGTTTTATAGTAGTAGAGTGCATAACCTCTGCGTATCAATTCCAAAAATACGATTGTTTCTAAATCATCACCTCGTGTTTGTAGATTTGGAACTCGCATAATATTTGAAAGCCCCAAATCAATAGAGTAGTATTTTTTGTCATTTACGTTTTGTTTTTTGAGTGAGTAGTCAAATTTTGGTATTTCAAATATCATATAGGCCTTGAGAAGATATTCAACGTATGCATTTGCCATATCATAGGAGATTTTGAAATTATTTTTTAGTTTATTAATGCTTTGTGTAATGCCACTGTTTGCAAGTAAAAATGCAGCAATCTCTTCTAAAATTTTATACTCTTTTAGATTGTACCTTGCAACAATATCTTTGAGTAAAATTGAATCTTTATAGGTACTAAGCAACTCTTTTTTCATAGATGTGTCATACTCTAATATTTTTGGAAAGGCCCCGTATGTGAGGTACTCCTCAAATTCTCGATTCATTTCTATTTTTTTATTGACGAGTTCCAATTTCGTTTTTATAGTTATATTTTTAAAGTGGAGATACTCTAAAAAACTTAGAGGATAGACATCAAGTTGTAAATATCTACCACTTAATGTTGATGCTATTTCACTACTAAGCATAGATGAATTAGAACCACTTATGATGATTTTGGATTGTTTAAGTTCATACTCCTTATTTACCCATTTTTCCCATTGCGGAATATTTTGAATTTCATCTAAAAATATATAAGGTTGTATATCTGGGTTTAAATACTCCTGATAAACTTCTTTAATTGTTTGTAAAAGTTCCACACAAAGATGGTGAATAAATCTTGGATCTTCTAAATTTACAAAAAGAATATTTTTAATATCGATTCCATTTGCAACAAGTTTTTTTATTGCACTAAGCATAAGGGTGGATTTTCCACTCCTTCTAATACCTTTTATAACAGTAACTTCATCATGTTCGAGAAAATGCATTATTTTTTCATCGTACAAATCTCGTGTATGTGTTGTGGGTAAAGCTCTATTCCAATAATTCCATTCATTTAATATTTCAATTATATTTGATTTATCCAAAACATATCCTTTAATATTACATGACAAATCATACAATATTAATATTTATTTAATTATTAAACTAGTAATTTCACAAAAGTGCAAGAGCCCTCTCTACATCAGCTGCTTCTATATTCTCTTTTCCTGTTCCAAATTTTGCTTTTTTCTTGATTTTTCCAAAGTATGAGGTGTCTCCTCCGAGTGTTAGATCGAGTGCGATAGCCATTGCTGTGATGGGATGTCCTGCGTTTGGAGAGTCGTGCTTTTTACCGTCTTTGTAAAAGGCAAAAGGTTTTTTTTCTCTTGCTACAAGCATAATGAGAAGTGCCGTCAGACGGGAGGGGATGAAGTTTGCAATGTCATCAAGCCGCGCTGCAACTTTTCCAAACTTTTCATACTTCTCATTTGTGTAGCCTAGCATTGAGTCCATTGTATTGATGGTTTTGTAGATGATAATGCCGGGAAGACCAAAAAGAATGAGGTAAAAAATGGGAGCTACAACTCCATCACTGAGATTTTCAGCATAGCTCTCTATGGCAGCTTTATATATGTCGCTTTGGCTTAAATCCTTAGTATCTCGTGATACCAGTTTTGCAACGGCTTTGCGTTTGTCTGTTGCATGCACAACCTCTAAGACAGAATCACGCAACATTTTATGGGCAATAAAAAGAGAGGCGATGAAAGCACTTATGAGAATGTTTATTGCCTCTGGTAGAAAAAGATTGAGGTAAAGCTCTATGGAGATAGCAAAAATAGTTACAATGCCAAGTACAAATAAGACAAGCAAAAAACCACGAAAAACACTTTTTTTGTAGAGCCATTTTTCCATAAAACTAATAAGCTCGCCAATCACAATAACAGGATGTTTGATAAAAGAGAACTCGCCAAATTTTTTATCTATGAAGTAGGCAAGCAGAGCAATGATGGTGTTATGTAGAAAGTACATTTTGTAAATACTCCATGTTGAGGTGTTTGTCAACGTGTTGTGCAAAATCATGGATAGCTTTTGCTTTATACTCTTTAAAATTATAGCCACGGTAGTCGCTGTGTAGTTGTGAAAAGAGTGCTAAACGCAGTGCATCATTTTCAAAAATACCATGCATAAAAGTACCATAGAGATTTTTTTTATGTTTTGCATTTTTTACTGCTCGCGCGTTGTGGATTTCGTATCCATCGGCTACAATGCCCCAGATGTTATAGCTTCCTTTTTTTACGATTTTTTTCTTTTGAAACACTACACTTCCTTTAAAGCGTCCAAAGCCTTGCACTTTTTGGTGCTTACTCTCAATTGCATGAGGGTCATAGATACTCTCAAAGAGCATCTCGTAGCCGCCACAAATTCCTATGAGGACTCTTTTTTTGTTCGCAATAATCTTTTGAAAACCTCGCTCTTGAAGCCAAAGCATGTCATCAACAACCCGTTTGCTTCCCGGTATAATGAGTGCATCACATTGCATAGCTTCGTTTGGGCTTGTTATGAAACGCAGTGCTATCTCACGGTCGGCTATAAGTGGTTCAAAGTCGGTAAAGTTACTGATGTGTGGCAGAGCTATAACACCTATAGTAATTTTTGCTTTGTTTGTGTTTTGTGTGTAATTCATAAGCGATTGGCTATCTTCAAAACCAAGATTAAAGGCTTTGTAGGGAATAACACCTAAAACTTTGATGCCAAAACGTTTTTCTATAATCTCTCTTCCTTTGTCAAAGAGTTTTATATCTCCGCGAAATTTATTGATGATGACACCTACTACATTTTTGCGTAGTTTTTTTGGAAGAAGATTGTAAAGACCATAGATAGAAGCAAAAACACCACCGCGTTCAATGTCAGCAACTATGACAATTTTTGTATGGAACTTTTTTGCAATGTAGATATTGGAGAGGTCTTTTTTCATAAGATTAAGCTCAACAGGGCTGCCCGCACCCTCTGCAACAATGACATCATACTCTTTTTGTAGCATCTTAAACGCAGCAGATACATGCGGACGGAGGGTTTTAATATTTTTAAAATAGTTCCAAATATCTTTCTCACCAATACTTTTACCATTGAGGATAAGGTGCGCTTTTGTGCCTGCTCCGGATTTGAGTAAAATAGGGTTCATGTAGGGTGTGGTTTTAAGACCTATTGCCTCTGCTGCAAAGGCTTGAGGAATAGCAATCTCTCCTGCGTTTATGTCAGTCACAAGGGAGTTGTTAGAGACATTTTGCGCCTTAAAAGGAGCTACTTTGATGCCTCTATGATGTAAGAGGTAGGTAATAGCAAAGCTCAGGGTAGATTTTCCTGCATCACTGCTTGTGCCAAAGATACTAAGAGAATTCATCCAAGTGCTGCTTTGAGTTTTGCATGAGAAGCTTTGTCTTTTACAGCAAAACGCAGCCATTCGTGTGAAAGATAATCAAAACTCTCACAGCTACGCACTAAAATTTTATGCCCAAGAAGTCGCTCAAAAAGTTCTGCTGCGTTTGGTGAATGTACAAGAATAAAATTCGCCTCACTTGTTACAATCTGATCAAAGAGATTTGCATTTTTTAAAATGCTTATGAGCTCCTCTTTTTGTTCTTTGTGCAGGAGCCGAGACTGCGTTTGGAAGCTTGTATCACTTATACGTTTTGTTAGAAATGCGGCATCAAGTGAAGAGATGTTCCACAGAGGAGGTGTGAGTTTTTTGCTGTTTTTTTCGTTTGTGAATATTGCACCGATACGAATGCCTGCACAGGAGTAAAATTTGGAAAAAGATTGGATGATATAGAGCTTTTTATAGTTGCGAATCTCCTCTCTCATCGATGCAAGTCCTTCAAACTCTAGAAAACTCTCATCAATGATAACAGTACATTTTTGCTTTTTCCACATTTTAAAAAGTGAGGCAAGGTCATAGTAACTCCCCTCAGGTGTGGAAGGATTAACAAAAACAACGATGGATTTCTCTTGGGGTTTTTGGTCTATATCTTCAATACGGTTGATTTTGTAAATATCTTTTTTACTCGCAAGAGCCGCTTTTTGGTACTCTCCATAGAGCGGGGCATAGAGCGTCACACTCTTTTGTTTAAGAGAGTGAAAAAGTGCGTAAATAGCTGCTGTTGCACCATTGTAGAGTGTGATTTCTTCTTTGTTGAGTGCGTAGTTTTTGGCAATTGTCTCTTTGAGCTCTGTATAGTTTGTGTCTGCATATTTTGTAATGGTTGCGTTTGAAAAAGAGAGTTCTGCTACTGGTTGGTAGAGGTTAATGTTTGAAGAGAAGTCAATAATCTCATCTGGCTCACAATCAAGCTCTCTTGCATACCGATAGATATCTGCGCCATGCACCATCATAGTTCTACATCATCCCAAAATTCATTGTAATCAAGATTGGTCATTGCATTTTCATCTGCCAGATTTTTTTCTAAAAGTTTTTTTTGCTCATTTGCGAAGTACTCTTCGAGTGCCTCATTAATGAGTGTGCTTATATCTTTTTTTTTCATTTCGCTAAATGCTTCAAGATTTTGCATATTGTAGTCATTGATTTTGATCTGCATCGTTTAGTTTTCCTCTACCTGACAAGGTTGCATGATTTTCATCCAATCAAGATCAAAATGTTTTTCAACATAGGTTCTGTGATGGGGTACCTGACAGCGTGAGCAGTCTTGATGGATTTTATCGCCATAGACTCCCTGTTTGCCATCTTTAGAATCAATGGAGCAAAAACTGTGCTGTGTATTGGGTCCAATTTTTTGTATGCCGGCATCACTGTAGCGAAAATTTGGGCAGGAGCAGAGGTAGCAGTTGAGCTCCTCCATCTCATGGCATTTTTTGTTTTGGGCGTAGAGAGGGCAAAAATCACTCTCTTTTTTTTTCATATTTTCAAAATCAAAATAGCTAATAATCTCCTCTTTTTCCATACCCTGTGCGAGGAGTTTTTCGACTATCTTTTTATGTGCGAGTGCATGCTCTTTTACCCAAGTGGTGTATCCCAAAAAGTATCCTTATTCTGTATAGATGAGTTTTTCGTTGATGTTGTTTTGTGCAAGTTCAATGTAGCGCATTGGATACATATCTAAATCTTTTGGACGCACAAAACCACGTGTTACGATCACTTTTGTTCCTTGTATTTCACTCACAGAATCAATATGTTTGTGCCCTGAAAGTGTTAGCAAGAGGTTGTTATAGTGGAAAAGTCTTTTTTGTGCCTCTTGTGTGTTGTTGAGGACATATTTGTGAATATCTTTTTCTTCTGTGCCGCCCCAGTAGTTTGTGTAGGGATGGTGGTTAAGAATAAGTGTCGGTTTGTTTTGTTTGAGAACTTTTTCAGCAAAGGCAAGTGTCTCTTCGCTGTAACGTCCGTTGTTTTGATGCTCTATACAACTGTCAAGACCTAAAATGTTGTACCCTTTCGCCTCAAGTAACCAATCTTTTGCTGATTGTTTGAGTCCACGGTTTGTAACAAACATCTCTTTAAACGCAGCAAGTCCAATCTCTTTGTCGCCTTTTGGTGAAGACTCTTTGTTACCTCGTACAGAGTAGTATGGACAGTGGAGATTGTCCACAATGGCTTTAAATTTTTGCGCATCTTTATCGCCAGGGACATTGTTGTTAAAATTGTCACCACCAAAGAGCACAAAATCAAGATCTTTGTAGTTTTTGTTAATGTAGGCTACGGCAAGCTCCATTGCCTCAACAGAGTCACTGTTTGCTAAATCCATGTGAGAATCCGTAATATGCATGATTTTGAGACTATCACTCTCTTTTTTCTCTGCTGCATTGAGTGCGAATGGCAGTGTACTTGCAGCCACTGCTCCTTTTAAAAATGTACGTCTTGATATATTTGACATAAAAAATCCCCTTTGTTTGTTTGATAAATTATAGCATTATTTTTTTGCATTTGTGATAATGAGATAGATAAAAAATGGTCCACCAATAATGGCTGTAATGATTCCTATGGGTAGTTCGCTTTGCGTTTGGATGGTGCGTGAGAGAGTATCACAAGCCACTAAAAAGAGACCTCCAAAGAGTGCTGTTTTAAAAATTCTACGACTGACATTGAGAGGATAGAGCTTTTGAATGATGTGAGGAGTGATAAGCCCTACAAAGCCGATGGGACCACTGATGCTTACAAGCACACCAATGGCAAGTGAGGAGACAACAAGTAAAATGAGGGTAACTCTTTTTGTATCGACCCCTTTAAGGGCTGCTTGATCTTGTGAAATACCAAGGAGTTGGAGTTCGAATTTGTAACGATAGACAAGGGCTATAAGAAGAAGAGCTACAAAGCCGACAAGGAGTGGATAGCTCCAGCCGATGATGGAGAGTGAACCCATGGTAAAACGGATAAGCATATCGTTTTGAACAGAATTTCCAAGATAAAAGATGACCATAAGCAGTGCTGTGTAAAAAAGGGAGAGGGCAATGCCTAAAAGCAGGAGTGATTCTTGCGGTGATGTGCGGATAAATCTGGCAAGATACAAAAGTAAGATGACCGTAAAGAGTGCACCGAAGAATCCAAACGCAGTGATAGCACCAATGCCAAAAAGAAGGCTAGAGAGACCGAGTTTAATGGCCACTCCTGCCCCAAGAACGGCTCCACTTGAAATTCCCAGTGTATAGGGTGTCATAAGGGCATTGCGAAAGAGTGTTTGAAATAACAATCCACTCAGAGCTAAAATAGCACCTGCAAAAAAAGCAAAGAGAGTACGGGGCAGACGGAGATTGTAAAAAATACTTGCGTTTATGGAACCCTCTGTGAAAATGCTCTTAAGAGAAAGCTCTACTGCTCCAAAAAAGGGAGAGAGAAAAAATATAACGATAAGAGCAAACCATAAAAAGTTTGTAAGTATTGTCCTTTTTTTACTCATAGCGCACCGCCAGAGAGGAGAAGGGTACGCCGTAGAGTTTTGCAAGCATAGTATCATTGAAAAACTCCTCTTTATAGAGTGTTGCCCCTTTGTCTGCTAAAAAGAGTACATCGGCACCAATAAAGGCAGCAAGATGCAGATCATGGGTAATGAGTACAACTGTATGCTTTTTTTGGAGTTTTTTTATCTCTTTTGCAATGATACGGGAGTTTTTTGGATCAAGATTTGCAGTAGGTTCATCAAAAATAATAATTTGGCTTTGTTGTGTAAGTGCCTGTGCAATAAGTGTGAGTTGTTGCTGGCCTGAGCTGAGTTGTTGGAGCTGTTCTTTTGCAAGATGGCTTAAACCAAGGTACTCGAGCATCTCTTTTGCGATTGCTTTGTCTTGTGGTGCATACTCAAAGAGACTCTTTTTATGCGCAAAGCGTCCCAAAAGGACAAACTCTTCTACAGTAATGAAAGCATCATACACTTCAAGTTTTGCAGGAATGTAAGAGAGCAGTTGTGCTCGTTTTTTTGCAGATAATTCTGTCGCATTGTTGCCATCAAGGATGATATTACCTTTATACTCATAGAGTCCTGCAATGCACTTGGCGAGGCTGCTTTTTCCTGAGCCGTTTGCACCAACAATGGTGAGCTGCTGCTCTATATGAAAAGAGATGTGTTCTAAAATACTTTTGTTTGTAAAACGTAAAGAGAGATTTTCTACTTTAATCATTCATTTCCCTGCAGAGCCGTGTAATAGTCAGAGCAACTCTTTGTGAGGGAATGTGGAGGTAGTCTTCATCGACAATGGAAATTTTATGATTTTTGGCTGCACGTGTTGCAATGGCATACCAATTTGCAAGTGCTTGTTTTACATTCACATGGGGTTCTGTAGCATGCGAGTGTAAAATAATAATCTGCTCAGGATTCAGGGCAATAACATTTTCATAATTTAAAACAGGTTGGCTCGTTGCGTTTGCTGTGTATGCGTTTGTATTGCCGCAGGCTTTTATAATATCATTAAAAAATATATCTTTACCCGCTATATAAATCCCTCCACGCAAATCTTCTTTAAGACCATAGACAATCATAACACTATGGGGAGTTTTACTCTTGTGTGCGTTTGTTATTGCGTTTGTTATGTTTTGTATGAGTTTTTGTGCCTCTTTTTTTGCATGGAGTTTTTTTCCTAAAAGAGTGATGGAATTTTCAATATCTTTAAGGCGTTTGAGCTTGAGTTGCAGAGTTGTAATACCAAAAGAGTTGAGTTGTGCAAGTGTTTTGGTATTAAAACTTTGGCCAACGACAAGTGTAGGAGAAAGGGCAATGATTTTTTCTATATTTGGATTTTGGTAGCCTCCAATAACAGGAAGTTTTTTCGCTGCGTTTGGATAGAGCGAGTAGCTACTCGTAGCAACAAGTTTTGAACCTTTGTGCAGTCCGTAAACAATCTCTGTAATAGAAGGACTCAAAGAGACAATGCGCTCTTTGGCCTCAAGAGTGAGTATGAAAAGAAAAAGAAGGAGAATATGTTTCATACCCAT
>CAYRVR010000036.1:0-18010 GCA_964427835.1 uncultured Sulfurimonas sp.
AGATATTTTACGTTTCCATGCTATCTACGGCCCTGCATTTTTAATGAGTTTAGATTTACCACTTCCAAAACATATTGGTGCACATGGTTGGTGGACGCGTGATGGTGAAAAAATGAGTAAATCAAAAGGGAATGTAGTCTCTCCAAAAGAGGTTGCTGATGCTTATGGTGTTGAAAACTTACGCTATTTTATGCTCAGAGAAGTTCCTTTTGGACAAGATGGTGATTTTTCACAACGTGCTTTTATTGATCGAATTAATTCAGAGCTTAGTAATGATCTTGGAAATCTTCTTAATCGTATTATTGGTATGAGTGGGAAGTACAGTGACTTTACTATTGACAGTGTTGATGTAGTAAAATACCATGCAAAAGAGATCGATGCAATGAATGCCATTGTGGACTCTTTAGATGAATTCATTGAAAAACTACAACCACACAGATACCTTGAAGAGTTATGGAAACTTTTTTCTATTGGTAATGGTATTATTCAAGAATCTGAGCCATGGGTTAAAATTAAAAATGGGCAAAAAGATGAAGCACTTGCTACTGTTGCTCTTGTAGCAAATATTTTAGCACGCGCTGCAATTATGCTCCACCCTGTTATGCCAAATACTACAAATATCATTGCGGATGCGCTCTCTTTTGAAATTAATACACAAAGCTATCAAGAGTTAATAGTAGAGAAAAACTTGCTTAAATTATTTAATATTAAGAAAGTTCCTCCTCTTTTTCCTCGTGTTGAAGAGCCTTTAATGCAAGAAGCACCAAAGGCAGAGCCTGCACCACTCAAAGAAGAGGTAAAAGAGAGTGTTAAAGAAGAAGATAACCTTATAGAGATAGGACAATTTTTTGAAACATCTCTTAAAGTTGCAACTGTAGTAGAAGCACAGGAAGTACCTAAAAGTAAGAAACTTCTGAAATTACAGGTTGATTTAGGTGAAGCCTCACCACGTCAAATTGTTGCTGGTATTAAAGAGTTTTATGCTCCAGAAGATCTTGTAGGAACGCAAGTGTGTGTTGTTGCAAATCTTAAACCTGCAAAACTCATGGGAATGATGAGTGCAGGAATGCTTCTTGCTGCAAAAGATGAAGATGGTCTGTGTTTAATTAGACCAGAAAAACCTAAAAAAGCAGGCACACCTATTGGATGAGACTTGAAAATACAGTAGCACTTATAAATGGGAATGTAGTCAATTCCCCTTTTGTCAGTAATTTTGAAAATATTGTTTTGGATGCAAAAGCAGTAAAAAGAGGTGATCTTTTTGTTGCTTTTGATGAAGATGATATTGAAGAGGCCATTGTAAATGGAGCGTATGGAATCATATTTCATAAGCCTACACAAATTACTGACAGTGAAATAGCATGGATAAAAGTAAAAAGTCTTGAAGAATCACTTGTAAGGCTACTGCGTTTTCAATTGCTAGAAAAAGAGATTAGTGTCTATTCCTGTGATGAAATTGTACTCAAACTTGCTCTGCAAGTAGTTACGGAGTCTCGTTTTATCACTCTTCATGGCGATATAAAGTCAGTGTTTAAAACTTTGTCAAATATTGATGCAAAGAGCACCATTCTCTTTTGCCCTGCTCTAACTACATCAAATATTTTTACAGATATAAAAGAGATACCAAAATCTTCTCTTTCAGATATCAACATTGTTGAACAAACTCTTTTTGAAACCTCTTTTATATATGATAATGTTTTTTATGAAAGACAACTTATTTCTCCATTTTTTATCCCCTACTTAGAGCGTTTGCTGTCCCTTTTTAAAAAGTTAAAAGTAAACTTCCGTTTACGAAAATTTACGCCAATAGAACATTTTGAGGCAGTCTTTACAAACAAAAATTTTGAAATTAAAGAGTTTGGAACAAGTGACAAAGTACTCATTTTTGAAAAGAATAGTGCTCTTGTGGAAGATGAAATGCTTTTTTTACAAAAGCATTCTGCTTGGGCAAAAACTATTTACATTGTTCCTGCAAATATACAAGAGAAACTTTCCCTTAGTGATGATATGCAAGAAATGCTCTTCTTTTACCATACACAAGATGAAATTCGAAAGATTTTGCAATCAAAAAAGTTTCACTTTGCGCTCATTGTAGGTGTTGATAAGTCATTACTGAGTAAACCTTTGGTGCGTCAAACGCAATTGACTTTGAATTTTTAAGAAATAATGTTATATTAAAGAAAAAGGATATATCAGATGAAAAAAACACTCTTAGCGATGCTCTTTTTAGCTGCTTCATTGTCAGCGTATGAGATTCAAAATACAACGGTGAAATTTACTGCGTTTAAAACATACGCTAAAAAAGGTGTAAGTGGGGTTTTTGATACTATAAAACTACATGACAAAAAAGCAGACAGTGTGGCAAAATTGCTTGCAAACGCAGCTGTAAGCATTGACACTTCAAGTGTTAATAGTGGAAATAAAGGGCGTGATGCTAAACTTGTATCGAAATTTTTTAATGTTCAAAATGTAAAAACGATTCAAGCAAAACTCTCTGATGTTACAAAATCATCTCTTGTGGCTACAATTACTATGCATGGAAAAACTTTAGCTATTCCTATGAGTTATAGTGTGAAAAATGGTGTTGTTCATGCAAAAGGTACAATTGATTTGGCTGATTTTAATATGATTCCTTCATTAAAATCACTCAATAAAGCTTGTTATGCCCTCCATAAAGGAAAAACATGGCAAGATGTAGATATTTATTTTACTATTGCATATAAATAAATGAACCGTAGAGACTTTCTAACAACAGCAACTATTACTTCTGCAGCCGCTGCGTTTAGTGGTTGCAATGAAGGAAAACATGTTGCTATTGACTACTCAAAACATCCCAAAGAACATACTGGCACTAAGCATGTAAACATTAACAGAAATAAAAAAACTGTTATAAAACTAGCAACAAGTTGGCCTGCACATTTTCCTATCATGGGAACTGGTGTTGAGCGCTTTGCAAAACGTATTTCTGAGATTAGTGGTGGCTCTTTAGAGATAAAAATCTATGCAAAAAATGTTTTGGTTCCTGCATTAGCTGTTTTTGATGCGGCAAGCAGTGGCCAAATTGATGCTTTCCACTCTGGGCCTTACTATTGGAAAGGTAAAAACACCGCTTTTTCTCTTTTTAGTGGAATTCCTTTTGGGTTTACTGCTGAAGAGGTTAATTCGTGGATGCTCTATGGTGGTGGTCTGGATTTGTGGCGTGAGCAATATGCCAAATACAACCTTCACCCCTTTTTAGGTGGTAATACAAATATTCAAATGGGTGGATGGTTCCGTAAACCTATCCACTCTCTTGCTGATATGCAGGGTTTGAAAATGCGTATTCCCGGTCTTGGTGGAGAGGTGTTTTCAAAGATGGGTGTAAATCCTATTTTACTGCCAGCTGGTGAAATTTATACTTCATTAGAGCGTGGTGTCATTGATGCAACAGAATGGGTTGGCCCCGCTCTTGACATTAAGATGGGATTTTATAAAGTTGCACCCTATTACTACTCAGGATGGCATGAACCTGGTTCTGTTTTAGAACTTACATTTAACAAACATGTATGGAATAAGCTTGCCTTTGAACATCAATCAATGATAGAAGTAGCAAGTAGCGAACTCAATGCAAATATGGCAACAGAATTTCATGCTAAAAATATTCAGGCTCTACAAAAGTTGAAGTCATTGGATGTGAAACTTGGACAATTTCCTGATGATGTAACTGCAGCTGGAAAAAAAGGACTTGTGGAGGTTGTTACACAAATGAGTGCACAAAATAGTGAATTTGAAAAAGTCTATAAGTCAATTGCAAGTTATTTGAAACTCTCGAAAGAGTGGAGTGATGTAAGTTTAGGATATTTTTTAAATATTAGATAATATTAAATCCCTCTGTTTGCTTAATCATAGTAGTATTCCAAAAAATATTACAAAGAGATTTTAGTGAACAGACTCCTTTTTTTGATTTTCATTTTTCCTACCCTTCTTCTTGCCTCTTTTAGGGGCTATATAATTGATGCAAACACTTCTCAACCAATTGTAGGTGCTACTATTAGTGATGCTACCATTACAACTAAAAGTGACAATAATGGTTCGTTTTTTCTTGATTCCAATGAAACACTTTACCATGTAAAAGCCTACGGATACAGACCTTTTCACTTTTCAAGTCAAAGAATATCCCCAATTATAAAACTCCGTCCTATAAAAGTAAAAGCACTTTACCTTACCTTTTGGGGTGCAAGTAATAACTCAAAAACCTTAAAAAAAATTCTTAATATTGTTGATAAAACAGAGGTAAACGCAGTCATAGTAGATGTTAAAAATGCCTATGGTTCAACTTCATTTTTAACTGGTTTTAAACAGGCAAATAGCTATGGTGCACAAAAACACCGCACAAATAGAAATATTCAAAAATTTATTCGGACGATGAGAGCACATGATATTTATACAATAGCAAGAATTGTTACTTTTAAAGATGAAATTCAAGCATCCCATAATCCTCAGTATGCAATCAAACGTGAAGACAATGGTACTATCTGGAGAAATCACGATAATATGGCGTGGGTAGATCCTTTTGATAAACGGGCACATGCCTATGCAATTGCAATGGCAGAAGAGGCAGCAAAGGTTGGCTATGATGAGATCAATTTTGACTATATCCGTTTTCCTGCAAAAACAGGCTTGCACTATTGCAAACAGTGTATAGAATCAACACGAGTTAAAGCTATAGAAGATTTTTTAGATGAAGCGAGAAAAAAATTACGAAAATATGGTGTTTTTATCTCTGTTGATACTTATGGAAATATTTGCTGGACAAAAGATGACAATGGTATAGGCCAAACTGTAGAATCATTTGCCGCACATGCTGATTATATGTGCCCTATGCTCTATCCTTCAGGTTTTTCAAGTGGTTCGTTTTATTTTAAGCACCCTGCCCAGCACCCTTATGAAGTAGTTTACAGAAGCATTAAAAAAATTCAAAATAAAATCCCCAGTGAACGCGTAAGACCATGGTTACAGTATTTTCGTGACTATACAGCAACGCACAAAGTCTATAACAAAAAAGAGATTCAAGCACAGATTCAGGCAAGTGAAGACATAGGGGCCAATGGCTGGATGCTTTGGTCACCTTCGAGTAAATACAAACTCAATGATTTAATCAAGTAGTCTTGTTTCTTGTAATGCCTTTCGTAGTTGTGCTGCGTTTGGCAAGTATGATGCTACAAGTTGATGGAATTTTTTTGAATGGTTCATATGAACCAAATGGGCGAGTTCATGGACTATAACATAATCAATATACTCTTTTTTTAGTTTTACAAGCTGCGTGTTGAAAGTTATATTTTTTTGAGAACTGCAACTTCCCCATCTACTTTTCATTTTTCTAAAACGTAATTCATTATACTTTAAACGCATTGATAGTGCAAAATATTGGGTACGTTGTGTAAGGTACTCCTGAGCTATCTCTTTATAGTAACTATTGTATGCACGTAGGATTTTTTCTGTATCTTTTGTAGATAATTTTTGAAGTTTTTTTCGTAATGGAGCAAAAGTATCTAAATCTATACTGTAAACTTCCCCAAAAAGAAGCACTTCATCTTCTAAATTAACTGCTATTGCTGTGCGATTTTTCTCTAACTGTTTTTTGATCCATGCCCTTTTTTCTTCTAAAAACGTGTAAACAAATTTTTGAGAATGTAAAGGCGTTTTTACACTTATGGTTGAGTCTGCATTGACTCTTAGGTAGCTGTGTTTACGCTGTGGAGTATATATAACTTCGACAGCAATTCCCTCAAACTCAATGCTCTTATTCATACGCTATAGGGTCTTTCACTCCTGCTTGTTCAAAGCCATTTAAACGCAGCCTGCAACTGTCACAGACACCACACGCCTTTTGCTCATTTTTATAACAGCTCCAAGTTAGCTCAAGGGCTACATTGTGTTGCAGTGCCTCTTTGACAATTTGTGATTTTTTTAGATGAACAAGAGGCATTTTTATTTCGATGTTTGTTTCATCTTTTGTTCCAAGGTTAATCGCCTTTTGCATTGCTTCTATGTACGCTTCACGACAATCGGGATACCCACTGCTGTCTTCTTCAACAACTCCTATACTGATGACACTTGCACCCTCTTTTTCCGCAATGGCAGCTGCCATTGATAAAAATATACCATTTCTAAAAGGTACATAGGTTACAGGAACACCCTCTTGTAATCCCGTGGTTGGCACTTCAATGCTTTTATCAGTCAAGGCAGAAGCACCTAGTTGTTGGAAAAAGTCTAAATCAAGTACATATTTATTCGTGACATTGAGCTCTTTTACGATGTTTTCAAAACACTCTAGCTCTTTTGTCTGTGTATTTTGTCCATAATTAAAATGTACGGCAATAATGTCATACCCGGCATCTCTCATAAGGTAGGCACTCAAAGTTGAATCCATCCCTCCACTCATAATACAAACAGCTCTTTTTTTCATTTTATTATTCTCTTTCATAATGTCATTTTAGCATATTATAGATTTTTTTTAATCTTTATTAAAACAAAAGAGTTATAAAATGGTAGTACTTACAAAAAAAAGGGGACGACATGGAAATATCATCTTCAGGCACAAAAGCAGATGTACAAATTGACGTTATGAAAAAAGCGCAAGATGTACAAGAAAAACAGATTATGAAAGTTTTAGAGAGTGCACAAGAACAAGCAAAAGAGGTAACAGCGCAAAAAACAGGTGTTGGTGGTAATTTAAATATTACGGGCTAAGGGTTTCTTTGCTATAATTCTTCTATGATTGACATAGATAATAAAACAGATTTACAAATAGATGAAACGCTTTTAGAGCGTATTACAGCTGCTCTTACAGAAAAAGATGTAGAGCTCATTATTACGGACAATGATGAGATTCAGACAATAAATAAAAAACATCGTAATGTTGATAAACCAACAGATGTTTTAAGCTTCCCATACGAAGATATGCCGTATGCTCCACTTGGGAGCATCGTCATTTCGCAAGATATGGTTCTACAAAAAGCCAAAGAATTTGGACATACTCCAATCGATGAATTTACCCTTCTTTACATACACGGGCTTTTGCACCTGCTTGGTTATGACCATGAATGTGACAAGGGCGAAATGCGTAAAAAAGAGGAAGAACTTATTGGACTTTTTTCATTGCCAAAGAGTCTGATTGTCCGTACAGAAGGTGATGTGTAGATGGATTACATAATTTTTCTTATTGCTATGGCTGCTTTGATTTATGGTGCTGATTTTATTATTAAAGAGTCAGAACGGATTGCCCTACATTTTAATATTTCCCATTTTGTTATAGGTGCAACACTCGTTGCGTTTGGAACATCTCTTCCTGAAATGGCGGCCTCTATGATGGCAGCATCTCAGGGAAAAGTCGATATGGCTGTAGCAAATGTCGTTGGTAGTGTTATTTTTAATATTACTCTTGTTCTTGGCATTGTTTTTATGATAGCCAAATCGATGATGCCAGAGAGAGATCTTTTCTCTAAGGACAGTGCATGGGTGATTGTTCCTCTTGTGATCTTCTTTGTTATGGCACAAGATGGCGTGATTGGTAGAGTTGATGGTGCTTTGTTTCTTCTAATAATGGTTTCTTACCTTCTCTTTTTATTCACAAGTAACAAAGAAGAACTTGAAGGTGAACTTGATGAAGAGTTGGTAAAAGAGAAATTTGCATGGGGTAAAAGTATACTTTTGCTTAGTATCGGGTTTGTACTTACTATAGGTGGTGCAAATTTTGTTGTTGAGAGTGGTACAGACATAGCAAGAAGCCTCCATGTCAGTGAGTGGATCATTGGTCTCTTTTTAATTTCTCTTGGAACGTCATTACCAGAACTTGTTGTTTCCATTGTTGCTGTCAAAAAAGGGAATGCTGAAATGAGTATAGGCAATATCATTGGCTCAAATGTAGCGAACTTTTCTATGGTTCTAGGAGGTTCTGCCCTACTGCATCCACTTTCAATAGATCTAGCAAAGACACAATTTGACCTGCTAATTTTAGCTGCAGCCTCTGTTACTCTTCTTTTTATTCTTGCAAATAAAATCTACAATAAAGCAGGTGGCATCTTTTTACTGACGCTTTTAGCCCTGTTTATCCAAAACGCCTTTCAGTAAATTTGATATTACTTCTTGATATATCCAAGCTCTAAGAGCTTGTCATATATTTTTGAAACAATTGCACCGGCTGCATGCCCACCATGCCCACCATGTTCTACCATTACGGTTACGATATATTGAGGATGTCGATAAGGGCCGTATGTTGTGAACCAGGCATGTGAACGCCTGTAGTAAGAGAGTTCATGCTCCAGTTTTCGTTTTTTAATGTCTTGTTTAATTCCTACAACCTGTGCTGTTCCCGTTTTTCCCGCAATAGTTACTTTTGAATCTACATAATGGTGTGCCGTTCCATGAGGAGAGTTACAGACCTCATACATTCCTCTACGGATTATAGGGAGTCGTACCCTCTCTCGTTGTGTAAATACACTTTTTAGTTCTGGTTTATAAGGCTTGTCTCCTATCATAGAAGCCACATGAGGAGTAGGAAGTTTTCCTGTGGCAATGAGTGCAGTTTGCTGTGCAATTTGTAAAGGGGTAACAAGAAAATAACCTTGTCCAATGGAGGTATTGAGTGTCTCTCCCTTGTTCCATGATTGATTGTATTTACGTCGTTTCCATTGTCTTGAAGGAACAACACCTATAAATTCATTTGGTAAATCTACTCCTGTTTTATGCCCCAGATTGTATCGTAGGAGTCCCTCACTCATATTTTTTATACCGACTTTTAAACTTCCCTCATAAAAATAGACATCACAACTCTCTCGAATTGCTTTAATCATATTTGTCTCTTTGTGCCCATTCTTTTTCCAACAACGGAAAATTCTTTTTCCAAGTGGAATAGAACCCAAACAATCTACTTTATCATTAGAATGTATGCCATGTGTCAAATAGACTAGTCCTAAAGAGGGTTTAATGGATGAACCAGGGGGATAGAGGCCGTGAATAAGTTTGTTTGTAAAAGGATGGTCAAGACTTGATGCAAGCGTGTTATACATTTTATAAGACATACCTGTTACGAAAATATTCAAGTCATAGTTAGGAAAACTCGCAGCAGAGAGAATTGATCCATCTGTTTTCATGACGACAACCGCACCAACCAAACCTTTAAAGAGTGAAGATATATATTTTTGTAGCTCAATATCAATTGTAAGTTTTAATTTTCTATTCTCTTTTGGCGCTGTGTAACTGATCTCTGCTACTTCTCTGTTGTTTGCGTTTACCTGTATCTCTTTTACCCCTGGCTTTCCTTGTAAATAGGCATTATAGTACTTTTCCACACCTGTTTTTCCGGTATAACCAATGAGATCCACAAGTTTATCATGTGCTATATCTTTTTCATTTGCATGGGCTACATACCCAATGATGTGTGCAGCTATATTTTTGTAGGGATAAAAACGTTTCGGTACAGAGGTGACCTTAATATTTTTATGGAGATTAAGCTGTGTATAGACAGGCATAATTTCTTCATAAGGAATGTAATCTACCACTGTAATAAATTCATGGTTATAAAAAGAGTCCTTCTTCTTGTAATTTTTAAGAATACGATCTTTATCTAAAGAGGGTAAAAGTTTTAGTAAAAGTGCAATATCTGCATCAAAATTTTTTCTATTTTTTTTCAAAAGCAGATGTGGTGCGAGTTCTATTTTAAATCCAAGCTTATTAATTGCAATAGGCCTGCCTTTTATGTCTGTAATTTCTCCTCGAATCGGTGCAATTTTTTCATGCTTTATCGTGTTGTTTTGTGAGAGCTTTTCATAGTAGCTGTTTGCATCAATTGTTAAAAGAAAGACTCTAACTAGAAGTGCCATCCAAACAGATCCAAAGAGTAATATAATAAATTTTAATTTCATAAAAGGCTCACAATAAAGAATTCAATTACTATATAGTAAATTATATAGTAATCTATATGTTCCATCGGGAGTAAAAAGACTTCTGAGAGGAGTAATAAAAAGAGATAGTATCCAATATATGCTAACAAAATCTCTGAAAATCTAAGGCAAGCAAAACAGTTGAAATTTTGTTCTATTTTTGGAAGAATAAATTTAGCTGCGATATAAAAGTAAAAAATAGTGCTAAAAAAGAGGTAACTGAAATTTGCTTCAAAAACCAGCAAAGCAATAGAAAGAAGAGTAAGTGTAAAAAAATCTTTCCTCTGTAAAGCTTTTATAAAAAGGACAAAGAGGAGACCAAAAAGAGGTGGTAAAAAAGGGTATATGGTGCTAAGAGAACTGTAGAGTACAAAAAGTACTAGATACAGAAGGGAGTTTATAACTCTTTTATGAGTGAGACTTCGTTGCATACCGGAAAGTGTTTACATTTAATACAGTCAGCCCAGATTTTATGTTCTGGGAGTGACTCTTTTGGAATTTCTACAAAACCGATTCTTTCAAAAAATGACTGTTTGTAGGTTAAACTAAGCACTCTTTGGAGTGCAAGGGATCGTCCCTCTTCTAAGGCAGAGATAACAAGTTTTTCTCCTATTTTTTCTCCTCGAAAGCCATCTTTAACAATTAAAGAACGGATCTCTCCAAGCTCCATGGTATGAATATGCAAAGCAACAAATCCTACAAGTTCATCATTGATCAATGCTAATGTATAAGAGCGTATATTTGTAGCAACTTCATCACTACTTCTTTCTAAAATAACACCGCTTTGCACTTCAGGAAGAACAAGTGCCTGCATGGCAGGAATATCACTCAGTTTTGGTTTTATAAATTTAATCTTCATCCGCTTTCTCTTGTAAAATATCGTAAATCACTTTACTGATTTTATGGATGCCTCTTTTTTTGGAACTAGAAACCATTAGCGCATTTGGAAATTCTCGTCTGAGTGCGCTTTGCTCTTTTTGATTGAGCTTGTCGATTTTTGTAAAGATTTGTACTATGTATTGGTCTTCTTTTATATTTTGTAAAAGAAAATCACTCACTGCGGTATCTATTTCAAGATGGGGATGACGACAATCAATCAAATGGATAAAGATTTTAATCGCATCTCTCTTGGAAATATAATCAGTTAAGTTTTTCTCCCAATCATGCTTGAGAGATTTAGAAACTTTTGCATAACCAAATCCGGGAAGATCTACAAATTTAGCAGTAAGCTTTTGCTCTGTATCTCTATCTAAAAAGGTTACATCAAAGTAATTGATTAACTTTGTTTTTCCCGGTGTTGAGGAGACTTTTGCCAATCCTTTGTGGTTTGTCAAAGCATTTAAGAGTGAACTCTTGCCTACGTTTGAGCGCGCCATAAAAACTACTTCATTATGTTCATCGGCCTCTGGTGCTGCGTTTACATTTGGAGCTGATGTTATAAATTTTGCATCTACGATCTCTACCATAAGCTACTCCTTGTTGTTTTTAAGATCAAATATCATAATGACAGGGCCATTTTTTATACCTTTAGCAAAGGCTTTTCCACTTTTAAGAAAAAGTGTTACTTCATCCCCTATTATCTCTTTTTTTTGATTTGTCTGTTGTAAATGCACATTATCATAAAAGTGATACTCCTCTTTTTGTGGCAGGTATATCACTCTTTGTGCTTTACCTCTGTATTTTGCACCTTTTTTTGTTGCTATTTTAAAGGAGACATCCCCAATTGCTACAAATTTTGTTGGTTGGTTCTTTTTATTTGTATAAATAGTCACTTCAGACGCATTGAGTTCATCGTTGCTCTTTTTCACGCGAACATTTCCACGAAAAAGTGACACCCCTTTTTGTTCATCTGCACTAAATATATTTGCTTTAATTTCCAACTCTTCACTAAACGCAGTGAGTTGTAATAAAATGGCGCTAAGGACAAAGTATTTTATCATTATTATTTTCTCTCTTGTATTTGGTAAATTGCATCAATATTTTTGGAATAAACTCTGTTGAGCTTATTGTTGTATTTAATGTAACTCCCTATAATTGTGTTATTTCCTATGTTTGCAGTATATCCTGCATCACTTATGGCAATAGCATTTTTTTTGTCATAGTGGAGTTTTGGTGTATGAAAATCAAACCCGTTGTCTCTACTATAAGTCACATTGTTTTCTAACAAAACAACATCTTTTTCATAAACACCTTCTCCTGCTTTCATATTTGCCTTATACTCAGGTGTTTTGTCAGTATAATTTATATCTTTTACAATAAATTTCTCTGCATATTTTATTCCATTTTCACCAGTCATAAAAGTTTGTAAACCCTCAGGTGTAAATTCGTACATTTTAAAATGTTCTAATTCCAGCTGTGGGACATTTACAAATGTTTGTTTCTTTAGAGCCAAAGGTTTAAAGAAAAAGAATATCATTAAAAGCAGACTTAAAATAAAACTTAAAAAGATAGTAATATTAATGCTGTGCCCCTTACACCCAAAAAGAGAGGAAAAGGTCACGTTGCATATTTTCTTCTACAAGCGTATCGATCATTTCTCGCACTGCACCCTCTCCTCCACTCTTTTGTAAGGTTGTATCTACAATCTCTTGTACCTCTTTGACTCCATTGTTTGGAGTAAAACTTCTTCCTGCTAAACGCAGCATATTAAAATCATTAAGATCATCACCAATAACAGCAACTTCATCAAAACTAAGTTCTAATTTCTCAAGAAGTTTTGTTAAAACAGCTTCTTTATCTTTGACACCTTGGTAAAGATGTTGTATGCCCAATTCCTCAGCACGTTTTTGGACAATAGATGACTTTCTTCCTGTAATAATCCCAACTTGATGCCCCATTCTGATCCATGTAGCAATGCCAAGACCATCTTTTACATTAAATGCTTTCGTTTCTACGCCTTCACTTGAGTAAACAATAGAACCATCTGTCAAGCAGCCATCAACATCTAAAATTATAAGCTTAATCATAATACATCTTTTGTACTTGGAATACCTACTCGCTCATTAGGAGTAGTAGCACGTCGAAGCGCAACAGCGACAGACTTAAACGCAGCTTCTATAATGTGGTGTTTGTTTTTTCCACGTTTCTCGATAATGTGCATACTTATTTTTGCATTAAGAGCAAAGGCTCTAAAAAATTCTTCGATGAGTTCTGTATCGAAATGACCAACTTTTCCGACAACATCAAGTTCATAGACTAAAAACGGACGGTTACTTAAGTCTAAATCACAAGTAACAGCTGCCTCATCCATCACAATTGTTGCACTTCCAAAACGCTCCATATTTTTTACAGGGTATATGGCCTGTGCCACAAGTGAGCCAAGAACAATTCCAATGTCTTCAACACTGTGATGATCATCAATATGCGTATCACCTTTGCATGTAATATCTAAATCAATGAGTGAATGTTTTGAAAAACTCTCGAGCATGTGGTCTAAAAAACCTACACCAGTATTAATGTTACTTTTTCCTGTTCCATGCAGTTCTAGTGATATTGTAATGTCTGTCTCTTTTGTTGTTCTTGTTTTTGTTATCATTTTTTAATCCTCTTTTACTATAAATGCGTGTTTAAATATACTGTTTGCTTTATAATCTCTCGCTTCTTGCTCACTTTTAAAACCTTCTAGCCAAACTTTAAAAAGTCTTCCATTGTCTGTTTCAACATCTTTTATAACCGTTCTATAGCCGTCTTTTTTATCATATTTTTCTTGCGTTAAAATGGCACCGCTGATGTTTGCAAAAGAGGCTATTTGAATAGCAAATCCACTCACAGTTACACTCTTTGGTGACTTTTTGAGTTGTGTACGTGTCGGTATAACATGGCTACCTTTTCCTGCAAAACCAACTACTTCCAAAGTAACAGGAGCAGTTCCCGTTCCTATCATTCCTATTTTCGATGCAGCAGCCTTTGAAAGGTCAATAATACGTGTCGCAACAAATGGACCTCTGTCGTTTATACGAACAATTGCACTTTTTCCATTGCGTCTATTGGTTACTTTGACAATGGTGTTCATTGGCAATGTTTTGTGGGCTGCTGTCATATCCCACATGTTGTATCGCTCACCATTTGAGGTAAGTTTTCCATGAAAATTTGGACCATACCAACTTGCATTTCCTCGAAAAGTATCCCCAACATTTACAGTTGTCGGATGGTATCTTACTCCACGTACAACATAAGGACGCATTGTCGGATGCGAATAATTTTTCTTTGCAGGCGTTGAAGAGTAAGTGTAGTGCTGTGCACTTTGGCTGTGGGCATGGTACGCACCAGGCCCTCTTGTGCTACATCCTGTTACTAAAAGTGCCGCTGTAAGAGAGAGTAATGCAATTTTATTCATAGAGTTTCAACCTGTCACCCACTTTAATAAAAGAACCTTTAATGTTATTTTGTGCCCGTAAATTCTTTAGGCTAATATGATGTGCCCGTGCAATAGAAAGAAGCGAGTCACCCTTTTTTACCATGTAATAATCCCGTGAATGGAACTTTGCTTTTTTAGAGTTTTTAGCAATGGGAATGATGAGCTTTTGCTTGATATGCAACATGCTTGAATGTAAATGGTTGAAATCTTTTATAACTCTATAAGAGACACCATACTTTTTCCCTATACGGCCAAGGTTGTCTCCTCTTCGGACAATATGAATTTTATAGACATTACGCATAGGCGCTTCATGATATTTCTGTTTAAACTCAGCAAGTTTAATGTAAGGAATATAGACATCGTAGTTTTTTGCATACGGTGGTACGAAGTCGTACTTCAGTTGTCTGTTAAGCTTCTTTAACTCTTTACGTGGGATATGGATAATATGAGAAAGCCTCTCTAAAGACTCACCGGCACCAAGTTTTACAGTCGCTAAAGAGTAGGCATTTGCACGGTTGAGTAAATACTCATATTCGCTATGCATAAGGTACTGCTCATCACTTCCAATGAGTGCTAGAGCGACTATTTTACGTATGTAGTAACGGCTCTCTTTTGGAAGGTACCTCTTCTTTTCATCTAAAAGCACTTTCAGGTCATCAGTTTTAGCTCTTTTAATAGCTCTGTTTAATGCTCCACCACCACAATTATAGGCGATAGCAGCAAGATACCATTTCCCAAATCTTTTATGCAGAGAACTAAGGTACTTCGCTGCAGCTTCGGTTGATTTTATGAGATCACGTCGCTCATCTACATACTCATCTATTTTTAAATGATACAGCTTTGCAGTGCGTGGCATAAATTGCCAAAGCCCTGCTGCGCGCTTGTTTGAATATGCTTTTGTTTGAAAATTAGACTCTGCCATAGCAAGGTAAAGAAACTCTTGTGGCACATCATACTTTGTAAGAATATTCTTAATCGCAGGAATAAAAAGATACGCATCTTTCATCGCTCTAAAATAGTGCTTATGTTTTTGGATCGTTTTTCTCTTCATTTCATTCATGATAGGATCATAAAGAAACGTAGGCTCAATGTCGAAAGAGTTTAAAAGCGATAACTCTTTATTGTAATTTGTTTCGTATGTTAAATTCGCATACAAAAACATTGGAAAAAACAGAATAAATAAATATTTCAAATTGGACAACTCTTATAATTAAATTTATGTTATTTTATCCAAAAAATGGTTTAATTATTCTGTGTCCAATTTTAATATTATTAAATATGAAATAGTTTTATAGCATTTTTTGTGGTAATTTCCTCAATTTCTGCACGTGGTATATCTAATATTTCTGCCATTTTATCTGCTACTAAAGTGGTGTAGAGAGGTTCATTTCTCTCCCCTCTGTGTGGTGTAGGTGTCAAATAAGGCCCGTCTGTTTCAATGATGAGCTTCTCTTTTGGAATTTTTGGTAAAACATTAACAAGTTTTTTGGCATTTTTAAAAGTAAGTACACCGCCAATCCCAAAATAAAAATTTTCTTCTGCTAAACGCAGCAGCTCTTCATCTGCATTAAAACAGTGTAAAACACCGCCAACTTCTCTTGCATTATGTTCCAAAAGCACTGTTTTTGCATCATGTGAAGCATTTCTTATGTGTACTATGAGTGGTTTGTTATGTTTTTTTGCTATTTCTATCTGTGCACTAAAAACTTCTTTTTGTCTGCGTTTGATGGCTTCTTTTTCTTCATCTGTTCCCTCTAAACGAAAATAATCCATACCACATTCACCAATAGCTACACATTTTGGATGCTTGAGATATTTTTCAAAGTCTAAATCCTCAAAAGCGTCTAAATCATAAGGATGAACTCCTACAGCAAAATAGACATCCTCATACTGCTGTGCTATTGCAACCGCCCTCTCTAGCGTTGATGGATCTGCACCGGGAATAATAAACTTCTCTACACCACCCTCTTTTGCCCGCTTTATAACATCATCTAAATCCTCGTTATATCTTTCATCATCAAGATGTATATGGGTATCTATTATCATTTTTTCTTCTCTTTTAGTTTTTTTACATAAAGTATATTTCTCACCATTAAAACGATGAAAAAGAGTGAAACAAGCAAAGATCCAACTCCAAGGAGAATATCGCCATTTTCATAAAATTTAAAAGCTAAAAAAAGCCCCAATATTGAGATTATAAAGCACATTTATTTGCCTCCAGCAGTTCACGAGCAAACTTTTTTGCCTCTTGTGAAACAGTGTCTCCGCTAATGATTCTTGCGATTTCATCAACTCTTTGTTCAAAGTTTAACTCTTTTGTTTGTGAAATAGTACCATTTTTATAGACTAAAAAGTGTTGATCTCCCATAGAAGTAAGCTGTGGCTGGTGAGAAATAACAAAGATTTGAAAATGTTTTGAGAGCTTTTTAAGTACCTTTGCAACACTCATAGACTCTTCCCCACTGAGATTTGCATCTATCTCATCGAGCATAAGCACGCCCCCATTGCTTTTCATGAAGTCAGACTTTAGGGCTAAAATGGCTAAACGCAGCCTGTTAAACTCGCCAGTACTGATTTTGCTTAATTGGGTTGCATTAAGTTCTATTTCGAGTTTATCTTTTCCCATAGCCGTGTAATCAGTCGTTTGCACTGCTATTTTTGCATCTCTCAAATAGAGATCTTTGAGGTAACTGTTAAGATCTTTTTCAAAATTTGCCAGTTCTTTTTTTCGCAGAGTGCTCAGAGATTCGGCCAAAGTTTCAATTTTCACTGCTAATGCGTCATAACGCTCTTGCAGATCATTTTTCGCTACTTCAATGTTTTCATACTTATGAAGTTCTGCTTCCTTTTGCTTTTTGTATTCTAGGGCTTCTTGAATACTCCCATACCTGCGTTTAAGACTACCAAGCTCTTCTATACGATTGAGTACTTCTTCGACATCTACTTCCTCTAAGGCGTTAAACCGCTCTTCTGCTCCATCAAAAACAGCACGTAACTCATTCATGGCATCATCAAAAAAGCTACTCTCAACATCGAGGCTCTCTAGTGCTGATGAGACTAAATGTTCATAGTTGAAGATCTCAGTAGCACTTCCTATGCTCTCTAAAACCTTCTCTTTTTTTGAGAGTTCTCGCTTGATTTCTAAGAGCTTTTCATCTTCGCCCTCTTGAGGGTTTACCTCTGCGATTTTTTGTATTTCAAACGCAGCGAACTCTTTGAGTTCTACTATTTTTTTCTCTTCATCAGCTATTTTTTTGAGCTCTTTTTCAAGCTCTTGAAATGTTGTAAAACTTGCGGTGTACTCACTTTTTAACTGATTGATACTTTTGTCTTTTTTGGCAATTCTCTTGTCTAAAATACTTAAAAGATTTGCATTTTCAAAGTCAGAAAAATCTTTCAAACTCAAATGACGCAAATAATGAGATGCAAGTGCACCCATAGATTTGCGTGAGAGACTTTGGTTGTTAATGAAGTAGCGTGATTTCTCTTTTTTGATGTGCTTAAAAACATTAGGTTCATCGTTTTCAATCCCACATGACTCTTCATCAATCTCCCAAGTAACACTGCTTTCACACAAACTCGCATCACAAGAAGTACCACCCACAGAAGCTAAAATAGACTCCATAAGTATGGACTTCCCACTCCCACTAGGACCGGTAAAAACAACCAAACCAGACTTTAAATTTAATTCCGTTTCATCAAAACTAAGGTAATCTCTGAGGTAAAATCT
>CAYRVR010000037.1:0-18006 GCA_964427835.1 uncultured Sulfurimonas sp.
GGAAGGTTTCTATCCATAATCAGAAGGTCAATTTCTTCTTCCTCTAAAATCTGTGCTACTGTTTTTGTGTTGAGAAAACCTATTGTATCAAAGCCCTCTTTTTGAAGGTTATACTCTAAAAGTTCTAATAAATCCTCTTCATCTTCTACAATGACTATATTTGTTCCCATAATGTAACCTAAAATCAATTTATGCAATTATAGCAAAGTTATAGTTTTCTTAGGAAAATAGTGTTATAATGTGAAAAATAAGAATTTTTGGAGGTGTATCATGTTTATTTCTTCGTACAATACTTACCTCTCAAATACTACGACACACACTAAAAAAACGCAAAGTGAACAAAAAGAATTTCGTTTTAAAAAAGAGGCATCACCAGTCTCTGTTTCTCACACTGATACGAAACAAACAAAACTACCTGTAAGTTATATTTCACGGTTTAAAGTTTTACAAAATCAACAAAAACTCCATGAACAGGTACAAGCAGGGAAGAAAAGTAAATTTACAAAAGTTGCACTCTTTAAAAATGCGCAAAGTGCATACAGCGAAAACAGTGCGATGTTTCCACTCTTTAAAAAACCAAAAATATCTCTAGGGGAGAAGCCTACTACACTTCCAAAAGTAAATGTATCAAAGCAAAATGCAGTCAATACTTACATTGCAAATGAAAACTACTACAGAGTAACTGCTTAGTCCTCTTCTACCCAAGCTTCTGTTTGTATGCGTTTAGCATTGCAAAATTGTTTTATTTTAAACGCAGCCTTACATTTACCATTGTCTATTTCCATTACTGCAATTTGTAAAATCTTTTTACACTTTTTTGGGATGTCGTAGTGTCCTTTTAGTCCCGTTAAAAACTGCTTGAGAGGGACTTTTGCATCCATACCAATGACATTATCACGGCATCCACTTAGTCCCATATCCGTCATATATGCAGTTCCTTGCACAATTTGAAAATCGTCAGTACTTACATGAGTATGTGTTCCAATCAGTCCACTAACTTTTCCTTGAAGCAGCATCATCATTGCTCGCTTCTCACTTGTTGCTTCTGCGTGAAAATCTACAAATATATTGACAATACCCGCTGCGTTTAACTCCTCTAGTGTTTTTTGAGCGCAACGAAAAGCATTATCTGTATAGGGCATAGAGTAGTGTCCCATTAAATTAACTACGGCCAGTTTTTCACCGCAGACATCATAGATTTTACATCCAGTACCTGGTACATCACTTGGATAGTTATGAGGTCGGAGTATTTCATGAGAATCCATAAGAGGAAGAATATCTTTTTTATCCCAAGTATGGTTCCCTCCCGTCATTACATCAATGCCATACGAGAAAAGTTCATTACAATTTTTCAATGTCAAACCAAAACCATGCGAAGCATTTTCATAATTTGCTATCACAAAGTCAATCCCCTCTTGCTCTTTAAGTTGTGGCAGATAATCCCGTATCATTGTGCGACCGGGACTTCCTACAATATCGCCTATAAATGCTATTTTCATCTTTTTCCTTTTCACTAAAGCACTTTCGGCTTTGCATTTCTCAAATAATAGAGTGTAGCTTTGACAATATCATCATCATCTTTACTCTCTGCTTTTATCGTCTCTTTTGCATCATTAAAGTAGGTAAATGTAATGTTTTGTCCATAATTACCTATAGATTTTATCTTTTTATCAATACTTAAGAGTTTAATGACCATCAACTCAAAAAACTGTTTTGTCGGTATATCTAACTCGCCAAATCTATCGATGAGTTCTTCTTCAATTTCATATATTTCCACAGCATCTTCAGCATGTGAGAGACGACGATAAATATCTAAACGCAGTCTGTCTTCTTTGACAACCTCATCGCTGATGTAAGCTGAAATTGTCAATTTTATATCTACTTTTGCCCGCTGCGTTTGCACTGTATTGCTCAACTCTTTTATGGCATCTTCAAGCATGCGCAGATACAAAGAGTAACCGATATTTTTAATATGTCCACTCTGGGCATCTCCAACCAAGTTCCCCCCGCCTCGTATCTCTAAATCATGGTGCGCAAGTACAGAACCTGATCCCAAAAAGGAGTTCGATTCTAAGGCAAGCAGCCTTTTTTTTGCCTCATCGGTCAATGTCTCTTTGTTTGGAACTATAAAGTAAGCAAAGCCTTCATAATGTCCACGTCCTACACGTCCACGGAGTTGATGTAAATCGGCAATCCCAAATCTATCTGCACCATCAACAATAATAGTATTGACACGAGGCATATGGATACCACTCTCAATGATAGAAGTCGCAATCATAACATCATACTCACCCGCTTCAAATTTCAACAGCTCTTTTTCTGTTTCAACTGCTGAAATTTTTGAGTGTAACATCAATATACGCAGTTCTGGAAGCAAGGCTTTTAACTCACCCATTTTAATCGGCATATGATCAATAGAGTTATGCACATAAAAAACCTGCCCACCACGACGTAATTCACGCAATATTACCTCTTTTATAAGTTTTTCATCATACTCTTTTACAAAGGTACGCACACCTTGTCTCTCACTTGGAGCTGTCAAAAGCTGGCTCATAGTTTTAATGGAACTCAAGGCCTGATTGAGTGAGCGTGGAATTGGAGTTGCAGACATGGAAAGAAGATGTACATTATGATAGAGTTCTTTTATTTTCTCTTTTTGTTTTACTCCAAATTTATGCTCTTCATCAATGATAACTACACCCAAATTTTTAAAGGCCAATCCAAAGAGTGTATGTGTTCCTACAACACAGTCAATCTCACCACTTGCAAGCCCTTTTATAATGGCATTTTTCTCTTTTGTACTCACAAATCTATCGAGCTTCGCATAACGGATGCCCAAATCTTTAAAACGCTCATCCAAGCTTCTAAAGTGCTGCGCAGAGAGAAGTGTTGTCGGCACAATGAAAGCTGATTGATAGCCTGATTTATACGCTGCAAAAATGGTATTTAAAGCAACTTCTGTTTTTCCAAACCCAACATCTCCACTCAAAAGTCTGTCCATAATATTTCCAGAACGCATTTGTCCTATTATTTCATCTATTGCCTGCTTTTGGTCCTCTGTATATTCAAACCCTGCAAGTGACTGAAAATCATGTAGCTCTTTTTGTGTGAGAGAAATTTTTGGTGCTTTTATAAGTGCACGTGCTGCTGCTGTGTTTACAATCTGTCCCGCGATTTCAAGAAGTCTTTTTCTTACTTTTGCCTTGAGCTTACCAAAACTGCCTTTACCAAGTCTATCTAAAACAGGTGTAGACCCTCCCCCTGCAATATAACGGTCAATATAATCAAGGTTTTCAACTGGTAGTAAAATTTTATCATCACCTACATATTTAATAACAATAAAATCTTTCACTCCACCAAGAATTTCGGTCTGCTCTATTTTTTCAAAAATCCCAACACCATAATCTTCATGTACTACATAATCACCTGCTTTAAGGTCATCTAGTAAAATTGCACTTTTTCTGCGACGGCGTTTTTTATCCGCTTTGTTGAGTGAGATTACAAGTGAATCTTCTGTAATGATATTAAGAATATAAGGGGCTTCAAGAAAGTTTATATTCTCTGTTTCATAAATTCCTGCCTGCTTGAGTGTCGCACTGTTTGCAGCAATGAGAGTGATTTTTTTCTCTTTGTGTACTTTGAGTAACTCCGCTGCGTTTGCCACAACAAGTTCTCTTACGCGATCATTTTCAGGTAATATTTCCAGATTAAAACTTTCCCGAGGGAGTTGTGGGTTATTTATTCCATAGGCATCTTTAAGCAGATTATCTAAATTGCGTACCAATTTTACAGATTTGTTTGCAAGAAAGTTCTCTGCTAACTCTTCTAAATGCCATAGACCCAAAGAGGCAATATCTTTGTTAAGTGCATCAAATTGACTCGTTTGTACCCGCTCATTTAAAAGAGTATAGGAAGATTCATCAAGAGAGTAAAAAGCACTGCGAATTTCAATACTCTCTAAATCTTCACCAAGGGTACGCTGCGTTTCAAGTGAAAACTCTTTAATTTGCTCTACTTCGTTATCAAAAAGCGAAATACGAAAGGGGTGTGTTGCAGAAGGGACAAATATATCTATAATATCTCCACGCACAGAGATTTCACCCTCTACCTGTACCATATCGACAAAGGTATAACCCCATACAAGCATCTGCTCTTTAAAAGCTTTTAGGTCCATTTCACTGCCAAATTCTAAAACAGTAGCATCTAAAAGTTCCTCTTTTGGAAGATGAAACAGTAATGTTTTTAAAGGTGCTATCACTAATGGTTTTTTCTTTGCTTTATAATAGCTGCGTAAGGCAAAAAGAAGTGCATGCAACTCCTCTTTATAAGAGCGTAAATCATCACCAAAGGCAGGACGAAAATCTGGAAAGAGTAAAACATCCTTTCCAAAGTAGTGTGCAACTGTTTCAAGCTCAAGAGCCTCTTTCTCATCTTCACAAATGAGTACCTCTAAAGATGCCTCTTTTTGGGGTGTGTTAAAATAATTATATAAAATTGCTTGTGACATAAAACTTCTTCTATTTTTGGACTATTTGGATCTGATTCATTGCTTCAAGAACAGACGACCATGGCACTTTTTTTTCTTTTTCAAAGATTTGATTGTAGTTTTTTTGTGTCCATTTGATAAACCAGTACGGGTTGAGTGGACGCTGAATAAAACGTATTTCATAGTGTAAATGAGGGCCATTGCTCAAACCGGAATTTCCAGTATATCCAATGAGTGTACCTTTTTTTACAAATTGACCGGATTTTACCACGATTTTTTTAAGATGAGCAAAATAGGTTTTAAAACCATAAAGATGCACTAATATAATTAAGTTTCCAAAACCGCTGCGTTTATGGTAAGCTGCCCATTCAACTATGCCATCAGCAGTTGCATAAACGGGTGTATTTCTCTTGGCTTTGAGATCAATCCCCTTGTGAAATTCGCGTGTATGTCGCATAGGATGAATACGACGTCCAAACTTACTTGTAATACCATGGTACTCCACAGGTGAACCATTTGGAATCAGTTCTAAAAGTGTAGCTCTCTCTTTGGAAGTAAGCTTTGTAATATTTACCCGCTCTTGTAAATTAGTGCTTGCTATTGGTTTTAATCCCATCAATTCTTCTATTTCAGAAAGGGAATCAGAAACTTCTTCAAGCTCTTTTTTCTTTTCAAAGAGTTTGACATGAGTCTTTTGCATATCAATTTGTAATGCTAGGTTTTTTGATGCTAATTGTTTATATGCCTTTTGTAAATTCGCTTTTTTTGCCTCAATTACATCAACACTATGATTTAAATAAACAATCACAGCAATCCCAAAAATACCAAGAACAAAAAGAAGTGCTAAAAAATAGAAAAATAACTTTTTTAAGAGCTTATGCACATTAAATTTTTTGACTCCATTCTCATCATGAATGGTAATAGTAAAATGTTTATCCATTGTAATAGTTCCGTAAAAATGTCTCAGCTACACTAAAAGAACCAAAAATGAGATAATTTTTTTCATCATCCAGTGCTTTAAAAGTATGATATGGCAAGCCAAGTGAAGCTATTGTAGCTTCCAAAAGCGCTTGAGAGACTATGCGTTGTTCATCCACTTTAATAATGGCAACACTCTCTACAACAGGCTTTAAAATAGTTAAAATCTCTTTATAATTTTTATCTTTATAGCTATTATAAACAAGCGTATATTTTTTTCCTTGTAAACTTTTTACAATAGAAGCTGCAGCAAGCGGATTATGTCCAACATCAAGTAAGATATTTTCACGTATTTGACTCAGTCTGCCAAAAAGCTTTGCGTGTAAAAAGTCCTTCGCTTCATAAGAGAGCCCTAAAAAGTGTAATGCTGCAAAAGCGAGCTGTAAATTTTCTATCAAATAAGGTGCGAGAGTAAGTGCATCCGCTATCTCTGCACTCTTTGTTTGATCCTCTTGCGTGAGGAGTTCACTGTAATGAAGCAAACCTAAAGATTTTGTTGCTAAGAGTTCTGTCGCTGTTTCTATGACTTGCTTATGTTTTTGTGCACCAATGATAGCAATATGTTTCACTGCGTTTAACTTTGTCTTAGTAATCTCCTCAAGCGTCGTTCCTAAAAAACTTTCATGGTCAAGATCGATTGGTGTCACGAGAGTTACAATAGTATCAAAAACGGCTGTAGCATCATGTTCACCACCAAGTCCTGCTTCAAGTACAACATAATCGCAATTTTGATACACATACATTGCTAAAAGTGTTGTATATTCAAAATAACTCAACGCATCAGCATCTTCATGCGTAAGGAGATTCAAAAGTCGTTTGTGTGCATCATTAAGCACGCTATTACAGACATTTTCACCATCCATCCAAATTCTTTCATTAAAGGCTAAAATATGTGGTGAAGTATAGTGCCCTGTTTTAAATCCTAAAGAGTAGAGCGCTCCCGCTAAAAATCGCCCAGTTGTTCCTTTTCCGTTTGTACCGATAACATGAATAATTTTTGGCAAAGTAAGCTGTTCTTGTAATTTTGCATAAATACGAGGCATGCGGGTATAGTCAATTACATCATAATAGAGGGGTTTTTTTTGTAAAAAATTTTCTAAAGACACTGTTATTTCTTATACTCCACGCGATTTCTTCCCTCTGTTTTAGCTTTATAAAGATACTCATCTGCAGAATTAATGGTCGCTTCCAAAGAAACATGCCTTTTACGCTCACTCACACCCGCACTCACTGTTACTTTTATACGTTTTTTCTTATAAATAAAACGTGCATTTTCAACATGCTCCCGTACCTTCTCTGCAAAAATCACTCCACCCTTTGTATCCGTATCACTCAGCACTGCAAGGAACTCTTCACCTCCAAAACGCCCAACAATATCGACACTTCGTGAATCTTGTTTTAAGATCTTCGCAAAAGCACTTAAAACAGCATCCCCTGCTTCATGTCCGTAAGTGTCATTGACCTTTTTAAAATGGTCAATATCAAACATAACAACAGAGTAGTTTCTACCATAACGTTTAAATTCTGCCTCTTTCATCTGCATCAATTCATCAAGTGCACGTTTATTATAAAGTTTTGTAAGGAAATCCTCTTGCGACTCTTTTTTTGCTGCTTCAAGCTCTTTTTCAAGAGTGCGAACTCTTTGGCTTAAAATATTCACCTCTGCAGAGTGCCCCTTCAAGTCGCGACTTAAAATCTCTGTATTTTTTTCCAAAGCCACTGCAATGGTGAAAAGCTTTTTATGGGCTATTTTAAAATTTGTTGTTGACTCTTCAGTATAAAGTTCCAACTCATGTTTTATTTTTTGAATTTCACTGTTTGAATGGTCTGAACTCTCTATCATATCTATTAAACGCAGTGAAAGTTTATCAAGTACTCCATCAATAGAGCCAACCATCTCTTTTACCGTTTTATTATCGAGTGCAATGCGAAGCGATATAATTGTTTTAATCTCATTTTCAATATTCTCAGACTCCAAAACATACGGATCATTGCGTAACTTTTCGCTTACAGAAGCTATTTCATCATTCACGCTTGATGCGATGGAAGGAACAAACGAAGCAACAAGGAGTTTTGCAATTTTTTTCAAATCAACATCAGAATGTGAAACTGTAGCTTTCGACGATCCCTCTAAATTTTTAATTGTTTTGCGTAAGTCTGTCGTATCTACTGCGCCATACTCTTTGAGTTCCTGCAAGAAGGTATCATCATAGGTTGTTATAAAATTCACCCACTGCTGGCGTAATGTATCAAGTTGTTCTGGCTGAGAGCTTGTCTGTATAACATCTAAGGTCTTACGAGACAATTCAGAAACTTCTTTGTTATGTAAAACAGCACATACCTGCAATATACGCTTTGTAAGAATAATTTGTGATTCTAAAAGTTTACTACATTGAGAAGGATTGGCACGGTTGAGTTTTGTTACAACAAAGCGAACAAATTCTTTAATAGTTGTAATATGGTAATTTCTAAGATCGTTTTGAAGATCTTTATTGAGTAGTTTTGTAAAATTTGCTAAATGATCGCAATCTTCTACATTCATTCTTGCCTTTTTTGCCTCTTTACAAAAGGCTTCTGCATAAAAATCAGGAGTTAATAATTTTCCCTCATTTTGGAGTCTCTTTAGGGCATTATTTATAATCATTTTAATCGTCATACCACTCTCCTTTTAGTTTCTTGAACCTTCTGCTGAGATTTGCGCTATAAATGATGAAATAGCTTTAGCAGAACCAAATTTAATTGCATCAAATCGTTCTCTATCCGTAAGCACTGCGTTTGGCACAACTGAAAAATCATAGGTACCACGCGATACATAATGCTTCTTCAAATTTGCACTCTCTCGTGTAATGTTAAGTACAATTGTAGCACGATACGCAATAACAAATCCATCAGCATTATACTGAATAGGTACATAACTAGGTGGTCTTAATTCAATTTTCAAATGTGTCTGTGCATAGTTCTGTGTAGTAAGTTTCGTATGAAATATTTCTACTAAGGCACTATCCACAGCATCTTTTATCACAACAGTATTTTCCGGATCTTGCGAGGATATCACAACATCTGTACTAATTTTGCTCCCTAAAACATCCCGAGCATACTTTGATGAGGGTTTGTATCCACATGCACTGAGTATCACTATAATAGTAAAAAGTATTATAAACGTTTGTGCATGTAAAGCGTTTCTCAAATTATCCCTTTATAACAAGGTTTACAAGCTTTTTAGGAACAACAATCTCTTTTACAATCTCTTTTCCCTCAAGCCATTTTGCAACACTCTCTTTTGCCGCTGCTAAAATTGTCTCTTTATCTGCATCGGCTGCTATTTCAATTTCACCACGTTTTTTACCATTTACTGAAACACCCAAGGAGATACTCTCTTCAACAAAGACCTCTTCAACCAACTCTTGTGGTGTAAAATTTTTCAAATCAAAATATTTTGCACTGATTTCCCAAGCTGTATGAGGAATAACCGGTTCCATTATAGAGCTGAGTATCCAGTAGCCTTCGCTCCATACATCTGCATTTTTTTGTGCATTAAGGGCATTCATAGCCTCCATAACACCTGCAATCATAGTATTAAAAGTATAGCGTTCACTATAAACATCTTGTGCACGTTTTAAGGCTTCATATACTTTTTTTCTTGCAAATTTTTCCTCTTTTGAGAGTGCAGCATGTTCAATGACCGGTTTTGTATCAGTTGCTACAACATTTACACTACGATCAAAAAAACGTTTTATAAATTTATAGGCTCCATCAACAGCGCTGTCATTCCACTCAAGTTCTTGTGTAGGTGGCGCAGCAAAGAGAATAAATAGACGCGCAGTATCGGCACCATATTTTTCAATGATAGCATCAGGATCAACAGTATTACCTTTTGATTTACTCATTTTTGCACCATCTTTTAAGACCATACCTTGAGTAAGGAGTCTATCAAATGGCTCATCAAAATCTAAATATCCCAAATCACGGAATACTTTTGTAAAAAAGCGTGCATACAAAAGATGCAGTATTGCATGTTCAATACCACCAATGTAGTGGTCAACTCCCATCCAGTATTGTAACTGTTCTGCCGAAAAAGCCTCTTTTTCCCAGTTTTGTGGAGATGCACAAAAGCGTAAAAAGTACCAAGAAGACTCAACAAAAGTATCCATAGTATCTGTTTCACGCAGAGCATCTCCTCCACACTCAGGACATTTGCAATGTTTAAATGTAGGATGATTTTCAAGAGGATTTCCCTCTCCTGTAATCTCTATATCCTCAGGAAGAGCAATAGGAAGATTCTCTTTTTTCTCCATCACAAGCCCACATTTATCACAATGGACAAAAGGAATAGGTGCACCCCAGTATCTTTGGCGACTTACTCCCCAATCTTTGAGTCTGTAGTTTGTCGTGCGTTTTCCAAGATTATTTTCCTGAAAATAATCTATGATCTTAGATTGTGCTTCTTGAGAATCTAGACCATTAAAATTTTCAGAATTTATTAGCTTCCCACTCTGTGTATAAGCACTTTGAGAGAAATCATGTTCCCCCTCAAAAGGAACAATCACTGCGTTTATGGCAAGGTTGTACTTTTTAGCAAAATCATAATCGCGCTCATCATGTGCAGGAACAGCCATAACAGCCCCACTACCATAATCCATAAGTACAAAGTTTGCTATCCATACAGGAATCTTCTTTTTTGTTAAGGGATGGATAACATCAAGACCAAGAGCAAGACCTGCTTTTTCCTTTTGTCTCTCAATTGAAGATGCATTTTTCATTGCGTTTATCTCTGCAACAGTCGCATCATCAAGCAAGTTTTGTTCAATCATATAATTCACAATTGGATGTTCAGGAGCAAGTGCCGTGTAGCTCACACCGTAAATTGTATCTGGACGTGTTGTAAATACATCAAAACTCTCAAATGCACCTGAAAGTTTCTCTTTTGAAGCGTCATCAAAGAAGAGATCAAATGCAAGACCATTTGACTTTCCTATCCAGTTTTCCTGCATAGTAAGTACCTGCTTTGGCCATCCACCCTCAAGCTTTTTTAAATCTTCTAAAAGTTCATCAGCATATGCAGTGATTTTAAAGTAGTACTGGTTCATCTCTTTTTTGACAATTGGAGTATCACATCGCCAACAACATCCATCAACGACCTGTTCATTTGCAAGAACAGTTTGATCATGTGGGCACCAGTTAAGCATCCCTTTTTCACGGTATAGCAGACCTTTATTGTACATATCAATGATAAAGCCCTGCTCAAATTTTGTATAGAGTTCATCACTTGTTGCAAATTCACGTTTACGTGAAAATGAAAAACCCAATGAGTAAAACTCATTTTTCATATAGTCGATATTATCATAGGTCCATGCTTTTGGATGGCTTCCATTTTTTATAGCTGCATTTTCTGCAGGCATTCCAAAACTATCAAAGCCAATGGGATGTAAAACATTCATTCCCTGCTGTCTATAGTAACGTGCAAAAGCATCACTTATAGAGTAGTTTCGTACATGTCCCATATGTAAACGTCCACTTGGAAAGGGAAACATTGATAATATATATTTTTTTTCCTGTGTAAAATCTTCACTCGGTTCAAAACTATCATGTTCTTTCCAGTAGTTTTGCCATTTTTTTTCTATTGATTGTGCGTTGTATTCCAAACTGATTTTCCTCTAATACTCTTCTTGTGTTTTACTACTCTCAATATAGACAAGTCCCATTGAGAAAATATTTGCTATTAAGGCGCCAATTGACAAGGCTATTGCCCATGAATCATCTTGAACAATTACCAAAAATATAAATGCGGGAATAAGGTGTAAGTCAGCAACAAGCGAAGATGCTAAAAGTTCTGCTGAGAGAAGATTACGCACCCCTATTTTTAAAATAGTAGATATAAGATTCACACTTGCTGCTACAAAAAGCGATATTGCAGTATTTTCATATAAAAAACCTGCAATAGAAGTCAAACTCATTAAAGAGAAGAAAACATAGACTACCTTACCCCAATCCATTACATCACTCCTGATTCATACTGTGCGCGCATTCGCTCTTTTTCTGCCTCACGTTTTGCTTTTTCAGCCAGTTTCGCATGGTATTTTTTCACATCAAATCTAAACCACATAAGAATTGGAGAAGCAACAAAAATCGAAGAGTATGTTCCAACAACAATACCAACTAAAAGTGTAAATGCAAAAGCATGAATAATTTCACCACCAAACATAAAGAGAGTAAAGACCACAAAGAATGTTGTTAATGATGTCAGAGTTGTTCTTGCCAATGTTCTTGTAATAGAATCATTGATGATCTCAGGAAGTGCTTGATTTTTCGTTTTCATAATACCCTCACGGATTCTATCAAAAACGATAATAGTATCATTCAAGGAGTACCCAAGTAGCGTCAAAATAGCAGCAAGTACATCAAGATTTACATCAATTTGAAAAAGAGAAACAGCACCCATTGCGATGGAAACATCATGCACAAGTGCTAAAATTGATGCAACTGCAAAACGCCATTCAAATCGAAACGCAACATAAATCAAAATTGCACCAATTGAAAGAAGCAGCGCCATTAATCCTTTTTCTTTGAGCTCTCCACCAACTTTGGGACCAACAATATCTACACGGCGGATTTCAAGATTACCAGTGCCTTTTAAAAGTTCTTTTGTTGTAAGCCCAATATCTTTACTCACACTCCCCGAAGAAGTTTTTGTGCGGATAATCACTTCATTTGGTGAACCAAATTCTGTAATAGTGGCATCTTTAAAAAGCTTGTTTGCCTGGAGTTGCTTTCGCATCTGTGCGATTGGTGCTTTTTTGTCATACTTTACCTGAACAATTGTTCCACCAGCAAAATCAATCCCATAATTGAGACCCTTTGTTGCAAGCAAAGCATAAGAGATCAAAATGAGAATAAGGGAGATGCTTATAGCGAGTTTTGATTTTCCCATAAAATCAAATGCTTTTCCGTCATATCTGAAAAATTCCATAATTATCCTTTAATCCCTAACCAAAAACGGTACTGTTTTGTTTTACCAATCTTTGGTTCGAGCAGTTGATAAATACCATGCGTTCCCAAAATGGCAGTAAGCATAGAAGCCAAAATACCAATACTCATAGTAATAGCAAACCCTTTAATCGCACCTGTTCCATAAACATACAAGACAACAGAAGCAATCAATGTTGTAATATTTGCATCCAAAATAGCTGTCATTGCGTTTGCATATCCCTCTTCAATGGCTTTATGCATCGATTTTCCTTCATACACAAGTTCACGTATTCTCTCGGTAATAATAACATTGGCATCAACTGCCATACCAACCGTTAATACAATACCCGCCATACCAGGAAGCGTAAGCGTTGCGCCAAAGAGACTCATTATTGCCAAAAGTAAAAAGAGGTTTGCCACAAGAGCAATATTTGCAATAACACCTGCCATGCGATAGTAAACTACCATAAAAACAATTACAAGTACAAAACCACCAATAAGGGCTATCATAGAGGCTTTAATACTATCTGCTCCCAAACTTGGTCCAACAGAGCGTTGTTCCATTAAATATACAGGAGCAAGAAGTGCACCTGAACGCAGTGCAATAGCTAAATCTTTTGCTTCTAACACAGTGTAATTACCTGAAATTTGTCCGGAACCACCACCAATACGTTCATTTATATTAGGTGCAGAAAAAACTTTCCCATCTAAAACAATAGCAAGACGTTTTCCAACATTTTTACCAGTAAAGTCACCAAATATTTCAGCACCTTCAGAGTTGAGTTTAAAATCAATCACGGGACGGTTGTTTTTATCAAAACCTACATTTGCACCAGTGAGCATTGTTCCATCTAAAATTGGAATCTCATGTACGAGGTATTTTATTTGCGGATTTTTTGCATCCGGAAGAATAATATCACCATACTCCGCTGCATCTGCTGGACTCATACTATAGACTCTCGCATTTCGTGCTTCATCAACTGCCATCAGTTCAAGTTTTGCAGCACGAGAGATAAGTTCTTTTGCCCGTTGTTCCTCTTTTGGGGTTTTAATTCCTGCAAGTTCAACAAGGATCTTATCTTTTCCCTGACGTGCTACAAGAGGTTCAGAGAGTCCAAACTGGTCAAGTCTGTTTCTGATGGTTTCAATAGCCTGAGAAATAGCTTGCTTTTTAATTTTTGCAATCTCTTTTGGAGTAAAAGAGAGTGTAACTTCATTCGCATTTTTTATGACACTCACACCATCAAGTTTAGAAAAGAGTGTGTCGAAGTGCTTCATATCATCACTATCAAGCACTTCAAAGTGGACACTTTTATTATCAAAGGAGAGTCCGTCTATTAAAATTTCATGTTTATCAGCAAAATGTTTTACACTTGCTGCAATAGACTTTATACGACTTTTCACCGCTTCATCTGTTTTTACACCAAGAAGCATATGCAGACCACCCTGTAGGTCAAGTCCCAATGTTATTTTCTTGCCACCCTCAGTTTGCAAAAGTGATGGAACGGAAAAGACCACTCCAAAAACAATTGCTAAAGCAAAAATGACAATTCGGTAATTAAGCTTCATCCTCGTACTTCTTTGCAATGGAATCTTTCGTAATTTTTACGATGGTATCTTCGTTCATTTTCACTGAAAGAAATTTTTCTTCTACCTTGTGAACAACAACAATAAAACCACCATTAGTGATGACTTTATCCCCTTTTTTAAGAGCTTCTAGCATCTCTTTTTTAGCCTTGGCCTCTTTTTGTTGTGGGCGAATAATTACAAAGTACATAATTGCAATTAAAAATACAAACGGTAGTAATTGAGAAATGATTTCCATGTCTTTTGGTTCCTTATAAAGTAAATTGGTGCGATTATACAAAAAATATACTAAATAACTAGTAAATTGAGTACAATTTCACCATGAAAACATTTATGCAACATCTTTTCCTAGCAATTCTCACGGCTGTGTTCTTTAGTAGTTTCATCTATTTGGACTTTTTTGGTATTGATAACAAGCTACTTAACACCATTTTAGGAGTCGCTGCGTTTAGCCTACTGCTGTATATTCCAAAAAGAGCTGTTTTACTCAGTGGGTTCTTTATAGGACTACTATGGTTTTACTGGATAGGTTATAGCTTTAAATATCAGGGTGTAGGGTATATGACACCTATTGTCACTTTTGGATTTGGTATTTTATACCTGCTATTTTTCGCACCTTTAGCTCTTACAAATAGACCATATATTCGTGCTATATTCCTTTTTATTTTAAGTTATGTGGAACCTTTAGGCTGGAATTGGATGAAACTTGAGCTCCCTTTTGTAAATAGTTACATTGGTGTCTATAAATACCAATTTATTGCCCTACTTTTAGCCCTTGCACTGCCTTCTCTTATTCGCAATAAAAAACTGAAGTTTTTACCTCTTATACTTTTATTGGCTGCGTTTAACTATGGCTATCCTCCGCAACTCGATGCACCGCTTAAAATAAAACTCATAGAAACTCACATCAAACAAGAAGATAAATGGCAAAGAAAGAACCTTTTTTCAACAGTCTCTATGATTTTTCAAAAAATCAACGAAGCAAAAGCACAACACTACGATCTTGTTGTCTTTCCTGAATCTGTCTTTCCCCTTTTTATGAACAAAAACCCTCTGTTGCTTTCACAGGTGCTAGAGGCAAGTAAAGGCATAGATATTATAGCTGGCTCACTTATACGTGAAAATCATCTCAATTACAATGTTACCTATTTCTTTCACAATGGAAATTATAAAATTGCAAAAAAACTTGTTTTAGTTCCTTTTGGAGAGTATATTCCACTACCAGGTTTTCTCAAGAAATTTGTTAATGACACATTCTTTTCAGGGGCAAGTGATTTTGTAACAGCAAAGCATCCTACAGATTTTATAATCAAAGGAATTAAATTTCGCAATGCGATTTGTTATGAAGCAACCTGTAAAGAGCTCTATAAAGGTAATGTCAAATACATGATTGCCATTAGCAACAATGCATGGTTTGTACCCTCAATCGAGCCAACACTACAAAGACTGCTTATGGAGTACTATGGTCGTAAAAACGGTGTTACCATATACCATGCAGCAAACGCTAGTGGAACGGGAGTAATTAAATAAATTTTGCTATAATACTTAAAATACAAAACTTTACAATTAAGGTTCTCAGAATATGCAAAATTTAAAAAATCCAAATCTTTATATTAACCGTGAGCTTTCCTGGTTACAATTCAATACAAGAGTACTCAAACAAGCACAAGACGACTCTTTGCCTCTTCTTGAACGCCTTAAATTTTTAGCTATTTATGGAACGAACCTTGATGAATTTTATATGATCCGTGTTGCAGGGCTCAAAAAACTTTTTTCAGCAGGTGTCATCGTCTCAGGCGCAGACAGGCTCACTCCGCTCCAACAACTCCGAGAAATACGCAGCTACCTTCATCAAGAGCAACAAGTTGTAGAGCACTGCCGCAGTGAAATCTTTAAAAAATTAGAGCCACATGGCATTGCTGTAAAAACATATGATGAACTCAATAATCAAGACAAACATATCCTCAATCGCTACTTTGATGAAAACATCTATCCTGTTATCATCCCTATAGCCGTTGATGCAACGCACCCTTTCCCGCATCTCAACAACCTTAGTTTTGGGCTTATTGTAAAGCTACGTGACAACGACAATGAAGATATTGAACGCTTTGGAATCATTCGTGTTCCTCGTGTTTTAAACAGGTTTGTGCAACTTGGAACCGGTACATACGTACCAATTGAGAGTATTGTTGAAAAACATGTTGATGAACTTTTTCCAGGATACTCACTCATAAAATATGCATCATTTCGTGTGACAAGAAATGCTGATATTGCCATTGAAGAAGAAGAGGCAGATGATTTTATGGAAATTCTTGAAGAGGGTCTCAAACTCCGTCGTAAAGGGGAAATGGTACGTCTTGAAGTAGGATCGAACGCAGATGAAGAAATCATCAATTTCTTTAATCGTCATGCACATATTTACAAAGATGATATTTATACATTCCATACATTTTTAAATCTCTCAAGTCTCTGGCAGATTGTTTCAAACAAAGATTTCGCCCATCTTTTAGCGCCTTCGTTCCAACCAAAAACACTCCCGCCTCTTGATACAAATGAGGACTATTTTTCCATTTTGGAAAAACAAGATCTTCTCCTCTATCATCCGTATGAGAGTTTTGAACCAGTGGTTAATTTCATACAGTGTGCAGCAAAAGACCCGGATGTTGTTTCTATAAAAATGACGCTCTACCGTTCAGGAACAAAATCTCCTATTGTAAAGGCACTTATTGATGCGAGTGAAAGTGGAAAGCAAGTCACTGTTATGGTTGAGCTTAAAGCCCGTTTTGATGAAGAGAACAACCTTATTTGGGCAAAGGCACTTGAAAAATCGGGTGCACATGTTATTTATGGAATCCAAGGATTTAAAGTCCATGCAAAAGCAGCACTTGTCACCCGCAGAAAAAATGGAAAGCTCAAACAGTATGCACACTTAGGAACAGGAAATTATAATCCTGCAACAGCAAAAATATATACTGATATGAGCTATATGACAAGCAAAGATACCATTACCAATGATATGACACGTTTCTTTCATTTCCTCACTGGTTTTAGTAAGAAAGGCAAACTCAATGAGCTCTACATGGCACCTTCACAAATAAAACCAAAACTCCTTTCACTTATCCATAATGAAATGAGACAGGGGAAAAATGGTCAAATTATTGCAAAGGTAAACTCCCTTGTTGATGAAGATGTCATCAGAGCACTTTATAAAGCTTCCCAAGCAGGTGTAAAAATAGAGCTTATTGTGCGTGGAATATGCTGTTTAAAACCGGGAATTAAAGGTGTAAGTGAGAACATTCGTGTTATCTCTATTTTAGGAAAGTATTTAGAACATGCCCGTGCATTTTATTTTAAAAATGATGCTTCTAAAATTTATATTTCAAGTGCAGATTGGATGCCACGAAATCTTGTAAGACGTATAGAACTACTCACAGCTATCAAAGATGAGGCATCTCAAAACAAAATTATACAAATTTTAAAACTCCAATGTTCCGACAATGTACTTGCAAGCGAACTCCAAAGTGATGGAACATATCTCAAAGTCAAATCCACCGAAGATGAAAAAAAGATTAATAACCACAAACTCCTTGAGGAGTATGTCAATAAAATAGCTAAAGCAACACGAAAAGAGAGTGCAACCTATGTTTCACAACTTGCACGACGTCTTTTTATTGAAAGTTAGGAGAAAATATGTTACACCCTTTTAAAGGTATAGAGCCAAAAATAGGAAAAAACACATGGATAGCACCCTCTGCTGATGTCATTGGAGATGTTAGTTGTGGAGAGGATTGTTCTATCTGGTTTGGCTGTGTTGTCCGTGGCGATGTCCACTCCATTCGCATAGGGGAAAGAACCAATATTCAAGATTTAAGTATGATACATGTCACACACTATAAAAATGGTGACAAATCAACAGGAAATCCAACCATTATAGGGAGTGATGTTACCATTGGACACCGCGTAATGTTACATGGATGTAGTATTGAAGA
>CAYRVR010000038.1:0-17795 GCA_964427835.1 uncultured Sulfurimonas sp.
GACAACTGTTTTACGCTTTACTAGCAGGTTTAGATGAGTTTAAAACTCATCTAAATAACTACTCAGTAACCTCTTTTAAAATACTTTCAAAGTCTTTTTGTGCTTTTAAAAGCTCTGCTTTAGCAGCTTTATCCTCTACACGAGCAGAACTCAACCAGTTATAAACAGATGGGAAACCTACCACTATTTTATCTTCACCCTTTTTCTTATACACCATTGTTGTACATGGCGCAAATGCAGATGCTTCTGGTCGTGATTTTGCTACAGTATAAATTACTTTTAATTTACAAATAGAGTATGTATCATAAAAATCATATACTTTTTCAATGGTATCTTCATCTAAAAATGTCAAATCTTGTGTAGCTGCTGTCACAAAACCATAAGGTTTGAAAGACTCTTCAAGGTTCATCTCAAATTCATCTTTTGCATCTTCCCAATCTTCACCATCTAGATCCATTTCATACGTAGTTACAAGATTATGCGCTTCTTTAAGAGAATCTTCACTCTCGCTGCGTTTAGCATTTGGCAATGCTTTTGCCACTGCGTTTAGCATATCTGCTTCTATTTTATCAAGTATTTTAGAATCAATTCCCAAAATTTTCTTTTGTGCTGCTGCTGTTAAAATAGAAACATGTAAAGTCTTGTCATTGAGTTTTTGGTATATACCAACACCCATAGGAGTTAAAGCACCTGCTTGTGGATACTTCACAAGCAATTCTTTTGCGTATTTGTTATCATGAACAGTCATAAGAGTAAAAATTTTAAAATCTGTTTTTTTAAACTGAATTTTAAAAGGCTTATTCATTTTACTGACCAAATCAACCGTAAAACCATTTGCTCCAATTACTTTTGCAATACTGTCTGAAGTTATTTTTCCCTTTGAATTATCTACACTAAATATGTACAAATCACCTTTTGCCTGAAGTGCAACAGTACATAAAAATACTACTGCAAGAATTACTACTTTTTTCATAAATTCCCCTTATGGTTTTATATAAATCCAACCTGCCTTAACACTCTCTAAAAGTTCAACAACACCTGCCGTAACTATTACGGAGCCATCTACAAGGTCTTCTTCTTTTACATGTAATGTTTTCATTGTATTACCACAAGCCACAAACTCAACATCATACTGCATCAAAGTATCAACCCTTTGTGCAGTCTCATGGTTGCGTTTATACAAAAGTGCAAGACCTTTAGAGTAAGCAACGATTTTCATCTCCACTTTTTCAGGTCCATAAAACTTTAAAACATTATTTGCAACACTCAATATATGATCAAGAGCATGAGGAGAATCCTCTGTGACAGAAAAGACAATTTGCCTCGGATTATCAATGGAGGGTTTTGGTTCCGCATACTCTGTATCAGCAAAAAGGAGAATACAAAAACTGAGTAAAATTAGTGTAAATTTTTTCATAATTACAGCCTTTATTTTATATTTTCTGTTAAATCTTTAAAATCTTGAATATTCCAAGATCCAGGAATTTTTTTAAGAACTTTTCCATTTTTATCAATAAAAAAGAAACTTGGAGTAAAAGGCACACGAAACTTTTGAGGAACATCATCAAAGTCTAAATTCATCTCTGCCAAAATAAATCTTTGTTGCAACCATTTATACATTTGAGGATTATCAAAGACCTCACTTTCCATCTTAATACAGTAGTGACAATCACTCCGCATAACATCAAGCATTATGACCTTATGATTCTTCTTTTGCAAGGCTAAGGCCTCTTCATAGGAATGAAAATCAGCACCAAAAAGAGAAAATGACACTAAAGAGCATATTGCAAATATTTTATTCATCTTCCCACTCCAATGTCCGATATACGTGTTCAACATTTTGTTTATGAATAGAGTTATAAAAAGGAATATTCTTATACTCTGGCATGACAACCTCATTAACAACATCCCCTATCTCTTCCCCATCATCAAGCCGACGTTTTACTTCACTACGGAGTGTTGTGAGGTAGTTATATGTAAAATCAACACTTCTTTTACTTACAACATCACCATGTCCACCTATTATATAATCTACATCCATCTTTTTCAGACCATCAAGTGCTTCTATCCAGCCATTTATGTTTCCGTCTCGAAGAGATGGCAGGCGTTCATTAAAAACCAAATCCCCTGCAAACACAACTCTTTTACTAGGAATGTAAACGAAAAGATCACTATTTGTGTGTGCTTTATGATTTACACCCTGAATGATTACTTTTATACCATCAATGTATAAAATTTTTTTCTTATCAACAAAAAGAGTTGGAAGTTCTTGTGTTGTTCCTTTAAATGCTTCAGCAGAAATTCTTTTTTGCATTCTCGTTTTATCAAGTTTTGATAGTTCTTTAAACGCAATAGAACCTATGATTTTTGCATGGTGTTGTTTATAAAAACCATTTCCAAGCCAATGATCATCATGAACATGAGAATTAGTTACATAGGAGACGGGGAGATCTTTTATTTTTTTCATCTTATTATATGCCTGCATAGCATATTGGTATGTGGGACCACTACCTATAACAAGGTAACTACTGCCCATAGTCACAAAACATGAATTAGACATGTTTCCATTGTTATGCTTATCCATCACTTCTGGTAGCCCAAAGAAGCAGTGAATATCACTGCTAATTTCTTTAGGTTGAAGCTTATAATCAAAGGAGAAGAGAGAATTTACAAGTACAATACTCAACAGAAATGATTTCAAAGCATATCCTTTTTAAACTAGTTCTTTTTAAAAGAAATAATTATATTCTAAACGGTACTCATTATATGAAATATCCGTTTTACCATTAGTTGGTTTCGCATCAACAACACCTAGTCTAAATTTTAACTCACTATTGCCAGCAATATTTTGACGAAGATCCATATGAAAAACATTACTATCAGCTTGAACGCCCGGTTTAGTATCATCAAAATCTTGAATTGCATAGCGAGCCATTATGCTAAAACCTGGTAAAATCTTTGCCTTAGAAAAATCATATCCAGCTCGTATCATATATGTTTTTGTATTTGCATACCAATTGTATTGAGCCATCGCACGAGTAAATCCACCTGTTGGGAAACCTCTCCATGGTGCTACAATGTCGGCCTTATCTGCTACTTTAGAATATCCTAAACGACCTAAAAAGCCTCCTTGCTTAAAATCAATTCTCGCACATAAAAGATTTGAATCTAAGGAGTTCGGATCTTTATAATTTGTCTCATTCGTTTTAAGATTTGCCACTCCATAATTTGCATTTAAATCATCAAATTGCATCATATATCTTACACCTGGCACAATTTTCAAAGATCCGATAGGAATTGTATAATGTCCTTCTAGGGTTACATTACTTATTACACCTGGTACTCGAACATAACTTACATTTGCCTTAAGATGTTTAATAGATTTGTTAGTAACTGATGCTACAAAAAGTTTATTATCCCGTCCAATTCTGCTTACAGTTAAATTTTTATTCACAGCTGAATCATCATTCTGATTCCATTTATTATTTGGATCGAAAGCAAGTATGTCGTGTCTACTTGTATGATCTCTTAATTTTTGTCCTACAAAATATGCAAGTTTCACTGTTGTTTTTGGAATATCTTTACTTGTTACACTTACACCATCAAAAGTATTTGGTACCATTTTAGTATCATTTGATTTTGTAAAAACAGTTTCAAACATTTGACGACCAGCTACAATTGATGTTTTCTTTGTCGCATCATATTGTAAATACGCTTGTCCTAGTACAGTCATTCCATAGTGTCCACCAGTTGCAACATTATAACGACTAAACGTATCCTTTCCAGCTTTGGCATATTTAACATCAGCTTTGTCCATTCGGAAGAACTCTAAATTTTGAGATGTGTACATACCAACTGTGGCACTCACACCCTTAAATGGAGCTGATTTATAAATCAAACTACCCCCAACACCATTATTTTTATTATCTTTTAATTTTCCACCACTTTTATAATTCTCTTTAGCCCAATCCCAATAGAAAAAATTTGTTCTAAAACGACCATAAAACATCCCTTCACTCAATGCTTCTTTGAAAGTGTCAACTGCTTTTGGTAGCTTGTTGTACTTCACTTGCATATTACCTTTAAGTGTCACTTTATCTGTTTTTAGTGTTGCTTGCGCTTGTGTACTTACTAGTAACATCGCTATCGCAGGTAACGCTAATTTAATTGCATTCTTTTTCATTTTTCGACCTTTATTATAAAATTTAAAAAGTTTTTAACAACCTCTTGAGCCCTTTTTAGGACAACCACAACTGTAATCAAGTAAAGTAACATTTCCTTTGTTACTTACATCCACTACTTTTTGTCTCTTAATATAGTCACGGACTACATCGTAGACTGCTCTTATTTTATCTTTTTGAACATTAGTCCCTGCTTTTTGCAAGTTTCCACCCCATGATGAAACAATGTAAGTTTTTTCTAAGTCAATTGGTTTACCACCAATCATAAGGTCTGAAATACGCTCACCAGCTTTATTGGCAACAGCGATACTATATGTTACGCCACCAAGACGACTCATATCTCCACCTTGTTGATAGAGTGGATTTGCATTAAAGACATTATCTGCAATATCTTCTAAAAGATTTGCTATTTTTTGACCTTTAAGTTCAAAAGTATAAACGTTTGGATAGGTGATACCACACATTTCATATACATTGTCCATAATAATGTCATCACCAGCTAAAACAGTGGTTCCCCATCTATATCCTGGTGTAAAAGAGATATCACATTTCATTTCATCCATAATTGCATCATTAATGAGTTGATCAAACGTTGAAAAGAAAGTATCACGTTTATAGAGCATACCCTTTGTTTGTCCAAGTACTTCATTAAATTCATTATCAAATGGAGCATAAAGTTCATTTACAAGCTTTACTCCTTCTGGATCAGCAGGTATCATGTTTGATGCGATAGGAATAAGCTTATATTCGTACCCATTTACAACACCGTCTTTTGCATCTATATCCAAACGACCTATATATTTCCCATGGCTTCCTGCAATGACAATAACAGTATCGTTAATTGTAATCGGCGTTGGAGAAGGGTCATGTGTATGTCCACTTAAAATAAAGTCTATACCTTTTACCTTACGAGCAACTTCCTGATCAACAGAAAAACCATCATGTGAGAGTACGACAACACAGTCTACTTTCTTCTCATTTCTAAGTTCATCAACATACTCTTGAAGCGTCTCTAAACGCAGTCCAAAACTCCATCCTTCTGTAAACTCTTTTGGATTTGCAGTTGATGTAAAAGGAAAAGATTGCCCGATAATACCAATTTTGGCACCACCTTTTTCTTCAATTGTATATGGTTCAAAAATGAGCTCTTCATACTCATCAGCAAATGGATCATCACCAACGATGTTTTGAGAAATAAATTTAGCATCAAGCTTATCAATTAACTCTCTTACTCTCTCTTTTCCGTATGTGAATTCCCAATGTCCTACCATAGTATCAATACCTAAGTAGTTTTGTGCTTTTACTATGGCTTCACCTCTAGTTTTCAGCGCTACTCCTGTTCCTTGCCATGTATCACCAGAATCAAGGAAAAGAACATTCTCTTTGCCTCTTTCTTTAATAATACGGTCTGTCAGTGTTTTAATATGTGCAACACCACCCATTTTTCCAAACTTCTTTGCAAGTGCTTCAAAATCGATATACGTATCAAAATAAGCATCAAGAGAACTCGGTTCTAATCCATAATGCTTTGCAAATGATTCACCGCATAAAAAGCCCGGTGTACCAACCAAATTTGGAGCAGAAATCAATGTTGATGGCTCTCTCCAATAGAGTGGTTTTATATGGGCATGTAAATCACAAATATGCATGAGAGTAAAGTTACCCTTTGCATTAAATTCGTAAATGTCACTTAATGATATTTGATCAACAGTTTTTGGTGTTGTACAGCCAGAAGCGACTGCTCCTAAACCAAAAATTGCTGCAATATGCATAAAGTCTCTTCTAGATATTTCCATCTTATACCCTTATCTTTTTAAGCCAGGAATAGATATTTCACTACCCTTAGCCTTTTGTGTCAAATAGACCTCAAGTGATACCATCTCTTTTGATCCAATTGGAATAACTGCTAAAAGTGCATTTTTCATACACCCTTGAAAACGTCTTTGCATAGTTCTTAGTGATGATTTTGTCATTCTATATGCCGGCCACGTCGCAGCAGATTTTGCACCTTTTGCTCCTAAATCAGGAAGCGGTTGTGTTCTTAAAACACGACCAACGACATCTGAAGAGTGGCATGAATTACAAGCAAGACCACGACCACCACGTTTTGTCATAAATGTTTTTTCACCTAAAGCATACGCCGCTTTCATTTGTGGATTTGCATTGATATCAATATTTATCTTTTCACCATTAGCAATTGACTTTACATATGCCAAGAGTGAAAACATTTTTTTACTTTTGAGTTTAAAAGGTTTCTCACCTCTATCATACATCATTGCTTGCATGACTTGATCAAGACCAACAACCATATCAAATTTTTTAATATAACGAGGAAAACCTGCTATATATGCTGGTAAATCATCTTCACTCACACCTAAATATTTTGCAAAGGCTTCATCTCCACCCATGTCATCTAACATCTCTTCTCCATCAGCAACCATAATATCTGCAGGATTATTCTCTGACATCTCTGCGTACATTGCACGGTCTGCATCGCTCATAGAAAACTGTTCACTGGCAAAAGAGAAAGAAGTAATCAATGCAACTGATAGTGCTATTTTTATACCTGTTTTCATCTGATTATCCTCTTGGTTTAATCTTTTTAGTCTTTTCGTGAACTTCTCCAGTATTATCTGTATATGTTACGGTAAGTTTACCCTTACCATTTATTTTCATATACGTTGTAAATACAGGATTTACAGAGAGAGACTCCCAAACAGTCATGTTGGTAATCTCTTTACCGTTATATACAAATTTTACACTGTTTATGTACTTTGCAGGAATAATTTTTTTTGTTTTTTTATCTTTTCCCATTCCTGTAGCCATCGGGTGCATAACCATAAAACTTACTTTAACTATCTCGCCATCTTTATATCTTTTTGGCTTAATTTTGATGAGTGACTTTCTTTCTTGCATTTCTAATTCCTCTTTTTAGTATATTTTTAAATCAATTGAACTGGGTTAGAATCAACCACAACCACCAATAGTAACTTTTACACTTTGAGAAGCAATCAAAAAGTCTCCATTACTTAATTCAACAACAGCAGTAACGTTTTGTGTACCGCCTAATTTAATACGAGTTGAAAACATTGCTTTCCCATTTGCCGGTGTCAAATTTACATCAATACAACGTGCATTTGAATTTTTACCATTTAAAATATGAATAGCTTTTACATAATTATCTGGTGTCATTGGAGAATCAACAGTCACTGTTACTGGTACAACTGCACCATTTTCTGCAATCTCTGGAACTTTTAACTTTACTTTACTTGATTTCTTAGGCGTTTTTCCACCTGTAATTGCATTTAAAGCTGTTTCATAACTCATTTTATTTGGACCTGCTGGCTTTGCGTCAGCCGCGAAACTCATAGCTGGAGCAACAGCCGCTACTGCTGTTACAACACCTAATTTTTTAAAAAAATCTCTTCTTTGCATAATTTAAATTCCTTTTTTTATTTTGGAGCAACAATATATGAAGCTATATCACATACTTCTCTTGGAGTGAATAACTTAGTAGTTAAGTTAATTGTCATGTGTGTTTCAGGGTTATCAATACGTGCATCTGCAATTTTTTGATAAACAAATTGATAATTACGTGCATGAGTATCTATAAAATGCTTTTTATAATGCATTAAAGAGGGACCAATATTTCCTGCACCCTTTGCACCTTCAATATTGTGGCAAGCTACACAATTTCCATACTGTTTTGTTTTCCCACTTTTTGTTTTGCGGCTTAAACCCTTTGGAGGATTTTTCTTTGCCTTTTTACCATTGAGATTATGGAATATATACTCTCCCCTGGCAATAGCATCCGCATCTTTTGTAATACACCCTTTAGGCATTGTAAATACTTTTGGTGGTGCCAACAAGTCTTTTTCGATTATCTTACTTGCATCTGGATGTTCAATAACTTTGCTATAATCAGTAGCAAATAAAGAGACACCAACAAGTAGTGAAATCATAACTGTTTTCTTCATTCTCTCTCCTCCATATATTTTCAGGAGCAAGTATAACTGTGAAGTGTAAAATTTATGTAAAATTAGATTTTTTTATATATCTTGTGGGGAAACACTTGGAAAGATGTAGAGAAATTCACTTCCTTCTTTTGGAATAGACTCAATTTTAAGTTCAATATTTGCTTCTTTAATAATCGATTTTACAATGTTAAGACCAATCCCGAAACCACCTTTATTGGTATCTTCTCTATAGTAACGTGTAAAAATTTTTGTTACTTTATCTATCCCAACACCAAAATCTTTAAAACTTAGATGACACTGTCCATTCTTACTATAGACAGAAATAATAATTTGGGAATTATCATAAGAGTATTTTATTGCGTTTGAAATATTATTATCCACCAAACGTTGGAGTTGTTTATCATTCATAGTAACATTTCCACAATCTTCAATCTGGGTAACAATAGTAATACTTTTCATTTTTGCCACCTCATTAAAATACTCCACACGCTCTTTTACAAAGTTTGCTAAATTAATCTTTTGCTTTTCATACTGGAGTCTTTCATGTTTTATGAGGTAATCCATATCACTATATATATTTGAAAGTACTTTTGTTGCAGCCTTCATTCTTTGCATATATTTGTTTTGTTCATGCTTTCTATTGTAAAGATCAATATTAACACTAATTATAGAGAGCGGAGTATTTATTTCATGCATAGAATCTTTAATAAAATTATCTAGCTGCCTATTTACCTTGTGAAAAGGCTTTGCAAACATTTTTAAAAAAAGTAAACTGAGAATAAAAACAAAAAGAGCAATACTCACAAGTATCATTAAAACTTTTTCATACACAGAAGCATATGATATTTTATTTTTTAAAATAAGATACCTTGCACCAAAGTATCTCTCTTTGGGTAGTTTTACAACGAGATAAGCATTCTCACCATCAATATAATACCCATGTTTAAAATACTTTATTGGCTCTTTTATAAGAGTAAAAACAGGTTCAAAATGTTCATTATACAAACCAGACTCTAGTGTACTAAAACGAGGATATTCAAAATAATCATCATTTTCATTAAAATTCTGCATCTGCTTCACAATCAAAAGAACTTTTTCTTTCAAAAAAAGTTCATTCTCTACTGAAGCTATATTTTTCATATAGAGTGTATAAAAAAAGAGAGGAGCTAAAAGTATAAACGCAACAAGTGCTGTATATATCAAAGCATACTTTGTAGAGTAATGACTATCTTTCAATAATATATCCTAAACCTCTTCTGTTTTGAATAAGAGAAGATGGAAGTTTTTTCTTCAGATTGTTCAGCTGTACACGTATGGTTGCAGGTTCAACATACTCTCCCCACACTTCATCTTGGAGCATTTGAGGTGAAACCACTGCGTTTTTATTTTTTATGAGTACCTCTAAAAGTTCTTTCTCTGTTTTTCTCAAAACTATTTCTGTATCATCTTGCAAAAGTTGAGATTTTTTCAAATCATATACTAATCCACACCCCAAATCTACACTACTGCCATCATTATGTAAATGTGTAGCTAAAGCTTGGTCAATGCGTAACTCTAGCTCTTCTAAATCAAAAGGTTTTCGAATGTAATCACAGCATCCTCGTCTGTATCCCTCTTTTAAATCATTGACATCTGTCATTGAAGTTAAAAAAATAGCAGGTGTTTTAATGTCATCTTCACGGATTTTTCGCAAAAGTTCAAAACCATTTAAAGAAGGAACATTGACATCAAGTAAAAAAATATCATACGATTTTTCATACACTTTTTCATACGCATTTAATCCATCAGAAATACCATCAACTTCATATCCCAAATCTTCTAAAAACTCTTCTATACTTATACGTAGTGAATATTCATCTTCAAGAAGTAATATTTTCATTTTATTTTTCCATCTATTTTTTTAACAATTTTTCGGTTAAGAAGCATCTGTATAAGTTCATCTTTTGAGTATTTATCAAACTTTTCGTATGCTTCATTTAAAAAGAGCTGTCGGTCCTCTTTATCTATCACATCTTGTAAATAGACCATAGAATCAGATGAAAAACCATTATACATATTTTGCTTATAACTCTCTTCTTTCACGATATCATACAAACTTTTTCTCGTTACATTGATTAAAAATGATATATCATCTTCAGAATCTCGAAAATAGTCTAAATATTTTTTAGGCAATACAAAAAGAAATGCACCAATGACGACACCCCTCCCATCGCGCATATCATCATAAAAAATATATTTGCCATCTTTATAGATAACACCATTAAGGCGCAGTTTCTTCCAATCAATTTTTTTAAGTGTTTGAATATGCGTATAATTGTAGTTTCGATTTGCCAATACATAATTTTGTATAGCCAAATTCTGTTGCATTAAAACAGCGCTATCCATATTTTTCACATTGAGCAAGGCATACATATCAACACCAATGCTACGAAAGAATTCTGTCATAGATTTAAAAAATGATATGACCTCCACATATCCCAAAAAAGACCCATTTTTATAAATAGGAACAGTCGCCTTAATACCTAAACGCCTCCCTATTTCTAGTGATGTTCTTGGTGTTTTATGTGTATCAAAATATTTTAAATCTGTCCTGTAATCCCCAATTGGCATGCCGGCATACACATCATCCCAACTACGTGCAAAAATATTTAGCTCTTTAGTAATAATTTGCGCACGAATACGTCTATGTGTATATTGTTGCAATGTTTTTGTAATATTATCTAAAGTTTTATAGCCTAAATCTTCATCATCATTCTCTAGGGCATCAACCAAGCCTTTATTTTTACAAAGCAATAAAGCGATCCGCAAATCATCCATTTCATGTAATTGTAATTGTGAAGAGAGTGTTAAACGCAACTGGTCTAAAATGTGGTTTATTTTCTCTTGCTGCACCTCATTTTTATAATAAAAAGTAAAAATTGCCATAACAGTGATAAGCAGTGCAAAAAAGAGAATTATACGTTTTAACAAAAAAAGTCCATCCTTTTATAAGGAGTTTAAATGTGCCAAAAATTCACTCGGTTGTACAAACCCTACAATAGTTTTTGCAGGCATTAACTCACCTTTTGTATTAAAGAACAAAACAGCAGGAGGGCCAAATACACCATACTTTTTACTCAGTGCTTTCTCATTATCGCTGTTTTTTGTTACATCTGCGCGGATTAAAACATACTCTTTGAGTTTCTCTTGTACCGCTGCGTTTGAAAATGTTACTTCATCTAACTCTTTACACGAAGTACACCACTCTGCTGCAAAATCAAGCAAAATCTTTTTGCCTCTATTTTGTTCAAGTACCTTGTTCAGTGCATCAATAGAGGTTACTTTTATAAAAGTCAACTCTTTTTTTTGTGTTTGGAGTGCATTACCCATCACTGCTTTTGCTTTTAAAAATCCAAGAGGCTCTTTCATGCTCGGTGCACCTGCAAGTACACTTATAAAGAGTGCAAGAGAATAGACTAGAAGTATAAACGCAACGCTGCGTTTAAATATATGTCCCTCACTGCTAAAAGCATCAAGATAGAGGGCAAAACCTATGCCAACTAATGCATATAAAAGCGTTGTAACAGAGCTGTCCACAACTTTACCAAGCATCCAAATAGAAACACCAAGCATTAAGACACCAAATACTGCGTTTACAAGTGTCATCCATGCCCCAGGACGTGGCATAAATTTCCCTGCACTTACACCTACTAAAATCAGTGGTATTCCCATTCCAATACTCATACTAAAAAGAGCAGCACCACCAAGAAGTGCATCTCCAGTTTGTCCAATGTAAACCAAAGCACCTGCAAGTGGAGCCGCTACACAAGGACCAACTATAAGAGCCGATAAAAAGCCCATAATTCCAACACCTACATACCCACCTCTGTTAGAGTTTGCACTCACTTTTGCAACAAGCGCATCGGGTAATTTCAGCTCATAAAAACCAAACATACTCAAAGCAAGTAAAACAAATACGCCTGCAAAAGAGTACACTACCCATGGTGTTTGCAGTGCTGCTTGAAGGTTTGATCCAAAAAGGCCAGCTAAAACACCAGCTATGGTGTAAGCAACAGCCATTGCTAAAACATACACCAAAGAGAGAGCAAATGCTTTTTTCGTTGTTAAGCCTTCCCCTTGTGAAATGATAACACCTGAAATAATAGGAATCATAGGAAAAACACATGGAGTCAGTGACAAAAGGAGCCCAAACCCTAAAAAAGTAGCAAGAACTACAAGAAAACTACTTGATTTTATAGTATCGGCAATTGCATCCGTTTGTGATTTTGGTGCTGCGTTTAGCTTTGCTGGTGCACCTAAAAGCTTACTTGTATCTATTTTCAAAGTAAAAATCTTTTCACTTGGTTCATAGCATAAACCCTGTAATGAACAGCCTTGATAAGCAATTTTTACCTTTACAGTTTCGACACCTTTGTGGCTCCCATGATAAGCAAGTTGGAGTATAAAATTGGGAGAGTGCATATACACTTTATCTCCCTCATGCGTAACTGTAGCAGGTTTAAGAATCTTTTTAAGAGTAAAATCTTTACTATCTACAAGCGAAATTTTTAATGCTTTATCATAGAGATATATTTGTTCACCAAGCTTTACACCAACTTCTACTTGCATATTTTTATCTACTTTTGCATAGGGTGAAAATGCTTCATTAGGCATTAAGAACTTCCCTGCATAGAGCGTTGAGAGAGTCAAACTAAAGAGTAAAAATAATTTTACAAAAATTTTCATTGTGAGGTATCCTTGTCTATTTTGTACGGAAATTATAACACGTTAGTGTGCAAATAACGTGTAATTAGATTATAATAGCAGTGTAAAATAAACGTAAAGGGATATGATGATAGATTTAGATACAGAAATATGTGTATGTAACTCATTGAGCGTAAAAGATATTGCGCAGTGCATTAAGGATAACAACCTCACAACATTAGAAGAAATGTTACAAAACACAACGTGCCCAATGGGAGACAAATGTGAAGCATGTCATGACGAGGGATACAATAATGATGGATTAAATCTGCCAATGGTTCTTGCTATGGTAAAAAATAAACAGATATAAAAGCTACTCTTTCTCTTTTATATCTTGCGGAATTTTAATAATAAAACGCGTTGATCCATTTTCACTCCGCACAAAGATTTCCCCACGGAACTGTTTTTCCAAAATCATTTTAGACATATAAAGCCCCAAACCGGTTCCATTTTTTCCTTTCGTTGAAAAATAGGGTTCAAAAAGCTGTTTCATAGTGTCTGCATCTATACCACCGGCATGATCTTCTATAGTTATTGCTACTTTTTTCCCCATACGTTTCGAGCTTATTTTGATAACTCTCTTTTTTATATCTTTATTCTGCACATAAGCATCTATAGCATTATTTAAAATATTGAGTAAGACTTGTATCAATTCACTATCGTAAATATTGAGCGTAATCTCTTCAACTTCTTCACTTTTAATAATAATATTTTCTTTCGTAATTCTTGCATCAATAAAGCTCAAACTTTTTTGAATGAGTTCTCTTAAATTTACTTGTGTTGTTTGCCTGTTTGGCTGGAAATATGTTTTAAAGTCATCAATGGTATCTGAAAGGTATTGAATCGTAGTGTTTATCTCTTTTAAAATCTCTAAAAGTTCCTCTTTTGTCACTGAATGACTTATCATCTCTTTTAGCTGAACGTTAGATATTTTTAACGCTATAGTATTTAGAGGTTGTCGCCACTGATGGGCGATCATACTTATCATTTCACCCATAACTGCCTGTCTTGACTGCTTTGTAAGAATTTCATCTTTTTGAATAAGCTCTTCTACTTTTTCCTGCACACTCATCTCTAACGAATCATTTATTTGCGATAGCTCCTTTGTTTTTTCAGCAACGCTCCTTTCTAGTTTACTATTGAAGCGTTTGAGCTTATTTTGATAGTAAAACATAATGAGTAATATAATTCCCATCCCCAAAACAATAGCAATCACCAACGTATAATCAACAACCTCATGATACCTCGTGAGTCTCCATCGCTCCATTATGTTTTGAATTTGACTCTCAGGAATAGTATCTAATGTTTTTTGGATAATAGAAAAAAGCAACGGCACATCTTTTTGGACACCAACACTTGCTTGAAGCTCATGATTTTTAGCTAAGAATCCATTAATTTTCAATTTTCCATTCCCATATTTATCTATAAAATAATCCGCTTTTTCATCAATAGTAACAATGCTATAAGCTCTATTGCTCAAAACTTTTTCTACCATTCTCTTTTTATTCGTTTCTACTTCTATATTAATATAGGGATAGAGATAATTCAAATAATTTTTATACGATGGTCTATCTACAAGAAGAAGTTTATTTTTCAAATTCTTCGGGTTATGTATAAACGATTTATCAAGTTTACTAATGAGCGTAAAGTGTGTAGACACAATTGGTTTTGTTGTTTTAATAGTTGTAAAGTTATGGACATGTGTCGCCGTAATAGAAACAAGTTGACACTTTTTATGTTGCAAATGTTCAAAAAGATCCTGTTCGGATTTTGACACAACAGGAGTAAAATCAAGACCTGTTTTTTGAGAAATAACTTTGTATAAATCTGCCATCATACCAACATATTTTCCATTTTCCACTCCATCTACAGGTAAAAAATCATAATTGATACACATAGGTATAGGATTATTCTTATGCTCTTGAATATATTGCTCTTCATCATCAGTAAATGCAACTCCATTCATATCTGTATAGTATATAAAATCATTAATATTTCTATTTTTTCCAATTTTATACACTTTTTTAAACAACTTTGACTGTTTATGTAAAAAATTTATATCTATGGAACCTATATCATAGATATATGGCAAAATAAGTTTATCGACGGCATTTGCTTCATATTTTAGGGCATCTAATGGGATTTGGGGAGCATATTTTTTATGAATTATATCGATGAGTTCTTGCTTATGTGAAAGAGCGTATTGCCATCCCTTTATAGAAGCTTCTCTAAAAGCTTTTACCCTTTGAGGATGATTTGCAGTCTCATCAGCAGAAGTAAAAAGTTCCTCTTGGAGTGTAAAAAGATTATCGTTAGAGGGGTCAAGAACATTATACTTAATACCCATTTTATCAAGTTTATAGGGTTGGTCAGAAACATATGCCGTCATGGCATCAATCTTACCTTCAGCAAATTCATCCACTCGAAATGTTTCAGGAACATAGGTAAAAGAGTCCAAAGCAACACCATGCCCCTTAAGATAAGGACCAAAATTTAACTGCATATCATTCTTACTAGAGCACATAACACGTTTTCCAATAAGATCTTTAGGGGTTTTAATGCTGGGCTGTGTAAGAAGTACTAATGCCGCACGCTTAAAAAAAGAGGCAACTAAGACAATGGGTTTTCCACGTAAATACTCTACAAGTGTTGAGGAGTTATAAATACCATAAGTAGCTTTATGAGAAAGTACATCTCCAATAATATCTGTACCAACATGAAATTCTTTTAAGGTAACATCTAAACCTGCATCTCTATAAAATCCCTTCTCTTTTGCTGCAATAAAGCCTGCAAATTCAAACTCATACTTCCAATGTAACTGTAAAGTAACATGATCGAGATTATTCATAGAATGACGATTATTTTCAGAGTTTGCAAAAACTCCGCAAAAAAGAAGAAGTAAAAGCCATATGATTTTCATCTATGCATGCCCTATTGTTTGCAATACACTCTCAAAATTTCCTTCTATAAGCTGCATGGATGATGCTAACATTAAATTTACAGGATGTGAAAAGTCTTCTATCAGTCTGCCTTGTAAATCTACAAAATCTTCACCATCAGCTACCCTTTCATCATCACGAAAAGTGTCAATATAGTTCTGAGTAGATTCCATATACCCATAGACTTTTTTTCCAAGCCCATAAGCATACCCACACTCCCAAACTGTACCACTATCTGGCTCTTTTCCTCGAAACTGATTCAAATTTGCTATAACAATATCAGCCTCTTGAATCATTTTAATATTTGCTTGAAAAATATCTTCTGCAATTGTATGCTTGTCTTGAGAGAAATCTACAACATTATCAAGAGGATAAAGACCTTTATAACCATACTGTGCACATAAATCTACCAATCTTTTCCCTATTGCAATAGAATCTTTTTCAAAAACATCAGGACCGGCTATATATATTTTTTGCATTATTTTCCCCTACACATGTATATTGAAATCAGATTATATCACTTTATCATTAATAGATATTCTTACAATTGAACAAGAATTAAGGAGTAAATAAGTAAAATTTATCTAGCATAAAGGAGCAGAATCTCTCAAACAAAGGCTATAGTGATGAACAATCTTTACACACAATTTAATTATCAAACCCTTTTTGAGAGTACTGGAACTGGAATCGCTGTAGTAAATGCAGATGGTACAATTTCACTTGCAAATAAAAAATTACAAGAGCTTTTAAGAACAGACCTTGTTAATATCATAGGACACTCTTTTTTAGAATGGATCTATGAAGAAGATAAGCCGATGATGCAGCAGTACCATCAAAACAGGCTCAATGGTGTTAAAAACCTTCCTAGTAATTATGAGTTTCGCATTGTTATTAGCGAAGAGAAAATAAATTGGATGCTAGTGAATTTAGTTTTTCTTCCTGAGTCAAAACAAACACTCACTTCTCTCATTGACATCACAACACTCAAAGAAACACAACTTACTCTGCAAAAAATAAACACCACAACAAAAGCCATTTTAGCTGCTATTCCAGAACTAATGTTTGAACTTGATGCACAAGGAAACTACCTGAATATTTGGGCACATGAAAACAAAGAACTTATTGCACAAAAAGATGAGCTCATAGGAAAAAATATTTTTAATGTTATGCCAAAAGATGCAGCACAAGAAGTTCTCAATACACTGCATGATGCAAAAAAGAACAGCCAAGCCTTTGGCCGTCAAATCCACCTCCAAACACAAAAGGGTAAAATGTGGTTTGAACTCTCTGCAAGTATAAAACAGAATGTTAATGAGAAAGAGACCTTTATTTTACTCTCTCGTAATATTACTGATAGAAAGGAGTTGGAACTCAAACTCCTCCATCTGTCTAATTATGATTGTCTTACAAATCTTTACAACCGAAGAATGCTAATAGAACAACTAGAAAAAGAGATACACAGAGCCACTCGATATAAACTTCCCCTCTCCGTTTGTATGCTTGATGTCGATTACTTTAAAACCATAAATGACACTTACGGTCATGATATAGGAGATAAAGTGCTTATGCAAATGTCCAATCTTCTACTTGAAACACTCAGAGAAACAGACTACAGTGGACGTTATGGAGGAGAAGAGTTTATTATAGTCCTACCCGAAACTAGCACACAACATGCAACAGAACTTGCACAGCGTTTACGTGAGAAAATTGAAAATTTTGTAGTTACATCAAATGAAAAGAAAGAGTTCCATTTTACAGTAAGCATTGGTATAGCAAGTTTGAATAAAACATCAAAAACTGCACATGAACTTATCAAAGTTGCCGATACAATGATGTATAAAGCAAAAGATTCTGGTCGGAACCGCGTTGTTGCCTTTGAAGAGGCACAGCATTAAATAAGAAATCAATTCAATATTTTAAGCACATCATTAGCAACATTTTCCTACTCTATAGAA
>CAYRVR010000039.1:0-17740 GCA_964427835.1 uncultured Sulfurimonas sp.
GATGAATACTTCCATAATAATTTGTTTGAGAATTTTGAGAATCTATAACATATAAATTGATATATTGCTGTGCATCGCTCGGTGGATGTTTAGCAAAAGAGATTTTTTGGTGATTTGTTAAAATCTTTATCTCCTGCAGTGATATTGTAATGCACTCTTGTTCCTTTTGGGTCTGAATAATAGTATTGAAAATTTTGATAAGTTGTGTATATTGTGCTAGTCTCTGTTTACTCTCATCTTCAAGTTTTTTGAGTGCTTTAGATGTTGTAAAAAGCATTGTATTAAAGGCTTGTGTAAGCACTTTAATCTCATCGTCCGTAGTGCATTGTAACTGTTTTGAATAATCTTGTGTTTGTGTTATTTCTTTGCTTAAAAGTGTTAATTTTTCTATAGGTTGTAAAATACTTTTTGCATATTTTAGAGAGAAAAAAAGCAGAAGTGCCAAAATAATAATAGAAATATAGATCATGAATTTAATAAAATCATATAGGCTGGCAAGGGCGATGGACTTGTTAACGGCATAAATGAGATACCAATTGTTTTGAAAAAAATCAAGTTTTTTATAGACCACTACATATTTGTCTGTGATGATATGATTGGAAGTATTTGTAAGGTTCAGTGTGAAATTAAGTCTATCTCCAATTGTAGTGTTATCTGCTGCGTTTAATATATAGGAATGGATACCTTTTTGATGCGATAAAAATATTCTCAGATTATCGAGTCTGTATTTGAGAATGAGGAAGCCAATTTGGCGTGATGTATCAAAAGAAGCATGTACCTTCGCAATAAAGTAAATACACTTTTTAGTAATGATAAAGGGCCTATTTGGACCTATGTGTTGTAAAGAATATTTGTGTGATATATCTGCTGCGTTTGATGAAGCAATGATGGTGGAGTTGTTATCAATGAGTACAATTGTCGTTCCATCTCCTAAATCTTTTGCTTTTTGTTCTAAAAGTCGTGCAATTTTTTTATCAATATCTTCCGCAAAAAGGTTATCCATTACATCAAGAGAACTTAAAAATGTTACATCCTTTTGCAAGGTAGTGAGATAGTTTTGTAGGAGTTTATTTGTGATTTGCATTTGGCTAAACTCTTCATCAATAGTTTGTTTCATTAATTTTGATTCTGTGAGATACATACTGTATATAAGCAAAACAAGAAACGGGAAAAAGCCTATGAATAAAAAGCTAAAAAATAATTTATTACGTAATGAGTGCTTCCATACAGACATACTAGTCGCTCCACTGAAAAAGGATTGTAAGGTTGCTATCACTGTTCTTGCGTGCCATATAGCCGATGGAAGCATCTACATTGTATAAAAATTTTTTAATACTTTTTTGTGTTTTCATGCTCAGAGGTGGTCTGTGTCCAAGATAGTGTTGCTGTATCCAGTATATTTTTAGCCGTTCTTGAGTCATTTGCAATACATGTTTATTAAAACTTTTTCGGATTGTATGGGGCATTTCCAAATTCAGAGGAATTACTTTTTTGTTTTGAATAAATGAGGTTTTTTTCAAATAAAGTGCCCGAACTTCCTGCTTCGTAAGAGCCTTGAGTTTTGCATGTGTAACAAGCACATAATCATGTGCAAAGAGAGTAGAAAAAATACAAAGTGAAAAAATAAACAGAGTGAAAAGGTATTTCATTAGAAAAGTACCGAGAGTGAGCAGAGGAATTTGTTATCATTGAATTTTGGATGTATTTGCAATTCTGCCTTAAACGCAACGGGAAAGAGAGGTCTATAGTTGTATCCAAAAACACTGAATGTTTCTTGTTTTTGTTGTATTTTATCATTATAGGATTCAAGACGGAGGATTGCCGTGTGGTGTGGTGCTACTTTGTAGAGTCCCTGAAGATAAAAAGCATAAGGTGTTGTAGGGGAGAGGGAAGACTCTTGATGTCCTAATTCGCTTTGTATTTGTAAATTCTCTGTCTCATAGCGCATACTCACAAGAATGTAGTAGAGATCTTCTGTGGTGTTGTAATTTTCATTTTCATAGTGATTGTCCTCTTGAACCTCTTCATAATCATGCCCATCATCTTCTTGATATCTGTGGAGTTTATTAAAGTAGCCTATATTGATTTTTGAAGAAAAGTTGTTCTTTGTATAGGTAAATCCAATGCCGTAATGTTTGTTCATTTGATAATTATTATATTTATGGTCTAAATCTTCATTGTTTTGTAGCATAATATCTATGGAAATATTTGAAAGAGCAAACTGTGTATAGGAGAGATAGAAACCTGTTGTTAATTCAGGAAAAAGTATATTTGTGCTTACAGGATCAGAGGTTGTGCTACGTAGGACATTAATAGGAAGGAGATTCCAAAACCCAATTGGGGAAATATATTTTCCAATACGACAGCGATAGTTTTCATTGAAAGTATAATCAATATAGAGACGTTCAAGATAGAGTGCTGTATCTTTTGTTGTTATAGTATTATTTTTATACTCTTTTTTTGTGTAAAGGTCTTTATATTCTACTTCTACCATATAAGAAAATTTTTTATAAGATGCATAACTGAGGAGTGCAATATCATCAAGTTGGTATCGATCTTGTGTTTGTGTATGCCGATAGTTGAGTGAAAAATAGCCACCAACGTAAATAGGTGATGATGCGATTTGTACACCATCACCGAGTTGGTACCTCTCTTTGGCAAAGAGTGCAAGAGAGAGGCTAAGTAGAAGTAAAAATATTTTCACAAGTTCCCTTTAAAGAAATAATATACATATTATACCCTATGGATTGGGTCCATTGTGGCAATCATAACAACTTACCATATGCCCTTTTGCAAAACTTTTTGTGCCATGTTCTATTTGTAGGGTTCTCGCAGCAAATGTTTTGGAAAGTACAGATCCTCTATAATTTGATCCGTGGCATACTTTACATTGTGCTGAATTATGTTCTGCTACATCTTGGTGTCTACTCACCCAGTTTTGTCCGATGGTATGCATTCCATGTGGCCCGTTTGACGTTGTGTTTGGCATTGTGGTATGGCAGGCTGTACATTCGGCAATAGTTCCTGCATGTCCTTGCAGATCTATACTTTGAAGGTTGTCCGCACTGTGTCTGGTTGGAAAAATAGCATGTGTTGATCCATGGCATGCTGAACATTGTAGTTTCCCATGACCAGTACTAAATCTATACATACTGACACCTGCTTCTGGTGTGTCCGGATTTGTTGCAAATCGTCGATCGGCTGCAGATCTGAGTGTTCCATTTTGCAATGCTGATGTATATCGTTGTCCATTTTGATGGCATGCTTGACAGTTTGGCTCATCCTTCCAGCCAATTCTACTTGAGTTTCCAACATCACTGAGTGTTCCATGACAGCTTTGACATTGCATAATGAGATTTCCATTAGCATCTTTTGCATCACCCATAGCTCCTCGCAGACATTGTGTTGTAGAACCGGGATGGCAACTGTAACATGCATTCCTATTTTTGGAATCATTGAGACGCATACCATTACTTGGATCTATAACACTCGCATGTTTTGAGTGCAGAGCGACTGTTAAAGGCTGTGCATTTCCTACACTTGCGGTTCCTAGTGCATTAGAACTGTGACAAGCAGCACATAGAACAGGAGTTCCTGATTGAACAGTATTGTAAAGAGAACTGTTATAATCATACCCTTTTGTATGTAGTGTTTGTAAATCAGTAGCACTGATAGGATGGTTTTGATCATGGAGTTTCAAGATATTTAACTTATAATCTTTGATAGCGTTTGCATTATTTTCCCATCCTGAGAGCGGTTTTGCATCTGCTGAACCTTGGTTGCTGGCATGGCATTTTGCACAGTTCATCTCATCGCTGACAGGCAAGACTATTCGCGCTGTTGCGAGTATTGTCCCTGTTGTGTCTTTTGCAGTAACTTTTACAACGGGATAGTAGTTTGTAGCATTGTTGTCATCACGATTAATGATAGGGATAGCAGTTGCTTCAAACCATTTGTTTGTTGCATTATACGACATCTTTTGTGGCGTAAAGGAAGGTGTTTTATTCCCTGTCAGTCCAACATCAGGAATACTTTGTGACCCCGGAAACAGAGAAGTTATGTAATCCCAAAAATTTGTTTTTGTGCTACTGATGGTGTTAGTATGACCATTATACACATAAGATTCATAGGTTAGAATGACACCACTTGCAACATGTTTATTGGATGTGCCGTCTTTTTTGATGAGTTGTGCATTGAGGTTGTTATAAGGAGGTAAAATGGTAAAGACCGAAAATTCACTTCCATCCATACAGTGCATTCCTAAATCATTCCATGCAAGCAGTGTGTATTTTCCAGAAGGCGTTTGTGTAGTTGTACCACCGGTAGTCGTATTATTATCGCCGTTTGTGTTGTCTTCGTCATGGTTGTTATTATCCCCTCCATCTTCATTATGACTATCTCCTGTAGTACTATGGGTATTGTTGGTATTGTCATTACCACCATTTGTGTCTTGTGTCTGGTTCGATTGGTTTGCATCGCTATTTGTCGTATTTGATGGTAATTGGCAACCAACAAAAAAGACGAGTAGCAGTGAAATAAAAACGAGGTGTAATTTCATAATCTTCTCCTTCTTTCATATGATGTAAGAATGATAAAATATGAAAATGAAGATTTTATGAAGAGGGGTTGATTTTATATCCAATACCACGAATATTGACAATAAAGTCATTTATGGCGATTTTTTTTCGTAAATTTTTTATATGCACATCTATAACATTACTGTGTTTTATTGTGTAGTTGTCTTTGTTGAGATGTTCACTGAGTTGATAGCGTGTAAGAACAATATTCTTATTTCTGAGAAAAAGTTCCAAAAGATCAAATTCTGCTGCTGTTAATGTGATTTTTTCTTCATTGACAAAGACTTCATGTGCTACCAAGTCGATGCGCACAGCACCTGCGCGAAGAAATGATGTTTTTTCTTTTGAACCTTTACGGAGCAAGACACGCATACGAGCAAGGAGTTCTATGTTAGAATAAGGCTTACAGAGGTAATCGTCTGCACCAGAATCCAAAACTTGAACACGATCGTCAATTTCAGAATTTGCAGAGAGCATAAGTACTGAAGTATCAATTTGTAAACTTCTTATCTCCTTTAAAAGTTCTAGTCCATCACCATCACCCAAGTTCCAATCCAGTAAAATAAGTGCATAATGATTTGCATCAATTTGCTCTAGTGCGTCTGCATATCCATAGGCTACATCACATCCATATTGCTCATTCTTAAGAAGTTTTTGAAGCTGTTTGGCCGTAGATATATCATCTTCAACAACAAGTACATGCATCTTTGTCCTTTTTAAAGATTTTTAAACTATAACGTGTCCTACAAATTTACTCATATTATCTAAAATTTCTCCACCTTTTCTAAAGGAGAGTCCACAGGATTCATAGGCGAAGAAGAGGCCTGCTTGGTATTTCATGCCTGAGGAATCTGCTGGAAATTCTACATACTCCTGATACACTTTTTTATAATTATCGTAGGGGCCGTCTGTTTTTTTCTCTACAGTGCCATCTGCATCAATAATTTTAGTATTTGCACCTTCTCTTCCAAAGACTGCTTTTTCAACCTGTTTGATGCCTTGTAAGGGTTCAAATGAACTTTGAAGAAGATAAGGTGAATCTGGAAAGAGTTCATATAAAATTGCTAGCATTCCTTTTGACTGAAAAAGCAGTGTGTATGCAGGATTGAGAATAATGGCTTTTTGGTTAAGCATAATATTTGTCAGTGTTGTAGCAAGTTCTGGCTCATCCGTAGCAATATCCTCCCAAGGGTAAAGTTTAAACCAATACTCATATGCATTCCCTTGTGCATCATAAATTCCCTCATCATCAAAGCTGACATCATGAAGATACTCGAAATGTGTCACAAAGCCGGCATCTGTTGCCATTTGTTGTAGTAATCTTGTGGTAGCTTCTTCTTCATCATTTCCAGAGATACATGAGAAGAGAATTTTCCATCCATCATAGTGTGCATCGAATGTATTTGTATCATCAAAGAGGGTTACAAGTCTTTTAAAGTTGTCACTGATTGCTTCATAAACATTGTTAAACTGTTTCTCATCATCCAAGTTGTTTGATTTTAAAATTCCCCATTGCAGGAGTGCTGTCTCAAAGAGTGCCGTAGGTGTGTCAGCATTAAACTCGATAAGTTTGATAGGTTTACCATCTATACCACCTGCAAGATCAAAACGGCTATAAATATGCCAATGCACATCATTTTCCCATGATTTTTTTATACTTTCAATGAGATTAAAAGGAATGCCCAAATCAAAAAAAAGATCATTTTCTATAACATATTCAGCTGCTTGAACATACATATCATAAATGGCATTTCCTGCCTCGTAGTAGGCCTCAGCCTCTTCTTGTGTAATCTCAACAAGTGCATCACTGACATATTTGCTGCCATCACTGTCTGTATGCCAACTAAAGCCTATCTCTTCAAGTGTTGCATCATCAATTGGGTTGAGTTTTTGCGTGAGTACCATTACTTAACCTCCAAAAAATCCGCCACTGCTTCTACTAGAAGAAGTTCTACTGCTTCCTCCAAAGAAACTTTTTCTACTGCTTGAACTTTTTTTTGTTTTTGCAGCTGCTGAACGGCTGTATGCACTACGGTTTGCATGGCTTGCGTTACGGGAAAAGTTTTTATTATTCATCAGTGCATTTCCTATCATATTCCCAAGTAAACTCCCTGCTGCAACGGCTAGTATTGTTCCTGCAAGTCCCATTCCTGCACTTGAACTATTATCTTGAAGTGTTTCACTTGTACCGTTTTGTACTTTTTGGTACTCTTGCTCTGCAAGCGCTTTCATCTCCTGTTCATTCATAAAACGCTCAGTTACATTTCCGTTTGCATCATGTTCACGTATGATTGCTCTACTTGGGCCTTGTGTAGGCATCTCTTCAACAACGACATATTTACCATTTGGTTGCTGTTCAATAACTAAAAATTTATTTTGAGCCTCTTGTTGTTTTTGTTCGCATCCACTGAGTGTACTCATCATAAGTATTCCTGCTGTTCCTAAGGCAACGCCACTTGCGATTGAAGATATATGTTTATTGTGTATCATTTAGTATTCACCTATTACTTTATTTTTATCTAGAATTATAACTTTTTTCAGTTTATAATCATAAAACGTGATCGTATTTCTTCCATCATAATATATATTTCCATGGTAAGAAAATTTATCAGTTTTGAGTGTTACATCTTTTTTCATAAAAAGAGCCTCTCCTAGTTTTTCTCCAAGTGGTGGAATAAATGTAAGAAACACCAGTATAAAGAGTGATCCTACACCAAAGAGCGCTGTTTTTGTTGACGTGTAATTTATGAGGTAGCCTATAATTATTGTGAAAAAAAGAAAAACAAAGATATTTTGATGCTGTGTGAATAAAATATTATAATAAACATCTATGTTATGGAGTTGAATATAATTGATTTTTACACTCAGAAAGAGAAAAAAATCTAAAATGAAGGTGAAAAAAATACCACTTAAAAAAGCTTGTATAAGTTTTATCATCGTAACCTCACTCTTTTTGAATTATTTATTTTGTAAAGTTGTGATGCATGATTTTCATGCAATCCCTTTTGATCTTCTACAATTATATCAGCTTTTTCTTCACAAAATCTTCGTGAATATTCCTTACCCTGTTCATTTGCAGATGTAGAATAGCTCCATTGCATATTTCGTAATATTGCAGAGTGTAGAGGATAGGGTGCTACTCTAAAGGAAACTCCCTTGACAATAAAACTACTTTTGCGTGCCTTTCGGACAACTCTTTTGTATCTGTTAGGTATGCGTATGCCATCTTGCAAAAGAAAATGGAAGTGAGGGTAAACTTTTATAAAGGGTTTATTGGAATCACGAGATTTTATGTGTGCAAGTTTTAAAGCGTTTTGAGAAACAAAACCGACAGTTGTGTCGGTTTGTGTGAGTATCACTTTCTGTTTTATATCAGAAAGTCTTGGAGTGCTGTTGATGTTGACCATTTTTCATCTTTCATCTCATCGAGGGCAAGAATAAGAGCTCGTGCAGCACTGAGTGTTGTAAAGTATGGGATGCTGCGTTTGAGGACTTCTTGACGAATAACCACAGCATCTTTTTTACTTGTGTTGTTATCAGAAGTGTTAATAGCCATCGCAATTTCATCATTTTTCATGCTATCTTCAATATTTGGACGTCCTTCGGAAATTTTGAGTACAATATCACATGCAACACCTGCATCTTCAAGCACTTTTTGTGTTCCTTTTGTTGCAACAAGTTTAAAACCATGTTTAATAAGACCACGACCAATCTCAGCAGCATGCTTTTTATCTGTATCAACAAAAGATAGAAAACATGTTCCGCCTGTTGGAATTTTATTTCCGGCACTGAGTTGTGCTTTTGCAAAACTGACACCAAAGTTTTTACTGATACCCATAACCTCACCGGTTGACTTCATTTCAGGAGAGAGCGTAAGGTCTGCACCATAGAGTTTATGGAATGGGAAAACTGCCTCTTTTACAGAAACATGTCCTTTAAGACGTGGACGAAGTAGTCCGTTTGCCTCTTCTACAATGTTGTATTTGTCATAGTATTTGAGTGCATCTCTTAAATTTTCTCCCATCATAACACGAGTAGCAACTTTTGCAAGTGGCATTCCTGTGGCTTTACTTACAAATGGCACCGTTCTTGAAGCTCGTGGATTTACCTCAATAAGATAGATCTCATTTTGATAAATTGCGTACTGCACATTCATCAATCCAATAACTTCAAGTCCAAGGGCAATTGTTTTTGTTTGTTGCTCGACTTTTTCTATCATCTCTTGTGTAAGATTTACTGGAGGAAGCGAACATGCACTGTCTCCTGAGTGGATTCCTGCTTCTTCGATATGCTGCATAACAGAACCAATGTAAACTTCTTTACCATCAGAGATACAATCAACATCCAACTCAATAGCCTGGTCTAAAAATTTGTCAATTAAAACTGGTGCATTATGTGAAACAGAAACAGCCAAATCCATATATTGGCGGAGTTCATCTTCTGAGTAAACTATACGCATACCCCGTCCACCAAGAACAAATGAAGGACGGACAAGTACAGGAAAACCTAACTCTTTTGCTATAACATAAGACTCTTCTTTTGTTCTTGCTAGACCATTTTCAGGTTGTTTGAGACCATGACGGTTTACAAAGTCAGAGAACTGTTCTCTATCTTCTGCAAGATCAATAACAGCAGATGGTGTTCCTACAATTTTTGCACCGATTTTTGTGAGAGAATCCGCTAATTTTAATGGAGTTTGTCCTCCAAAGTGCACAATGATACCATCTGGATTTTCATTTTCTATCACTTCTCTTACATGTTCAAAATCAATTGGCTCAAAGTAGAGTACATCAGAAGTATCGTAGTCCGTAGATACTGTTTCTGGATTACAGTTATACATAATTGTTTCTATATCCATCTCTTTGAGTGCAAACGCAGCGTGAACACAACAGTAGTCAAACTCTATTCCTTGCCCAATTCTATTTGGTCCACCACCCAAAATAAGGACTTTTTTCTTATCGCTGTGGCGAGAGGTGACATTTGGAAGTTTTGTAATATTTGTTGTAGAGTAGAGATAAGGAGTAAGTGCCTCAAACTCTGCAGCACAAGTATCTACTTCATTAAACTCAAGTGATACACCTAACTTTTTACGTGCCTCATAGACAAGATCTTCACTTACATTTTCTCCAGAGTTTTTCAAAATAAGTTGTGAAATACGTTTATCGGAGAAGCCATCAACTTTAATACTGCGCATAAAGTCTGCATCAAATAAAATTTTATCCGTGATACTTTTTTCTGTCTCCATAAGTTCTTGGAGTTGGTATAAAAACCAAGGGTCTATCGCGCAGGTGTTAAACATCTCTTCAATGCTCATACCACGTCGGAAACCTTCAGCGACATAGAGAATTCTATCTGCGTTTGGACGACGGATTTCATGTTGTACAAATGCGTCATCAGCATCAATGTCATCAAATCCACATAGACCTGTCTCAAGTGAGCAGAGTGCTTTTTGGACTGACTCTTTAAAAGTACGTCCAATTGCCATTACTTCACCAACAGATTTCATGCTTGTACTGAGTGTGCTTTGTGCTTCAGGGAATTTTTCAAATGTAAAACGAGGTATTTTTGTTACTACGTAGTCAATTACAGGCTCAAACGCAGCAGGTGTACCGGTGATGTCATTTGTAATTTCATCAAGCGTAAAACCAACCGCGAGGAGTGTCGCAACTTTTGCAATAGGATAACCCGTAGCTTTTGATGCAAGAGCAGAAGAACGTGAAACACGAGGATTCATTTCAATAACAATCATACGACCAGTTTTTGGATCAATGGAAAACTGTACGTTACTTCCACCCGTATCAACACCAACTTCACGTAAAATTGCAAAAGAAGCATCACGCATTCTTTGGTACTCTTTGTCTGTAAGCGTAAGGGCAGGAGCAACTGTAATACTATCACCCGTATGAACACCCATTGGGTCAAAGTTTTCGATGGAACAGACAATAATACAGTTATCTGCTTTATCCCGGATGACTTCCATTTCATACTCTTTCCAACCGAGCATAGATTCCATAATTTCAATTTCATTGACAGGAGATGCCGAAATTCCCTCTTGTGCGAGTTTTTTAAACTCTTCCATATTGTATGCAACACCAGAACCACCACCGGCAAGAGTAAATGAAGCACGACTGATAACAGGAAACCCTATCTCTTTTACAACTTCTATGGCCTCTTCAACGCTGTAAGCATTACGACTTTTTGGTAAATCCATACCAATTTTTGTCATTGCTTCATTAAAAAGTTGTCTGTCCTCACCTTTTTTAATGGCTTGTGGGTCTGCACCTAAAAATTCTATACCTTCTAACATTCCTTTTTCATACATACTCATAGCAACATTGAGTGCTGTTTGTCCACCCATTGTCGGAAGGACTGCATCTACATTTTCATCTTCAATGATTTTTGCAATGACGTCTTCTTTAATAGGTTCAATATAAGTCCTGTCTGCAAACTCAGGATCAGTCATAATTGTTGCAGGATTTGAGTTGATGAGAACAACCCTATAGCCTAACTCTTTAAGGGTTTTAACTGCCTGTGTTCCAGAATAGTCAAACTCACAGGCTTGACCGATAACAATAGGACCAGAACCTATAAGTAAAATAGTGTTAATATCAGTGCGTTTTGGCATCTTTTACCTCTTGAAATGTATTGCCATACTAAAGCAAACTAGTGATTACCAGTAAGTCATAAAGAGGTAAGATGTGAAGTAGCTATCGTGAAGACTCTACTAGTAGAGTCGAATGATAGATGCTTTGCAGATTGCCTCTTTATGACTTATCCAAAGGACGATTAGAAAAACATACACTTGACTGCGTTACAAAGTCTTGAAGCTACTAGTAGCTCCTGCGACCTTGTGCCTTGCAATTGCATATTTTTCTAATCGCTGGTATTCGCTAGTTTGCTTTAGTATGGCAATCTATATAAAAATTTGTTTATTATACTCAAGAGGCACTTAATATTTGATGAGTTTACAAAAAAATCAGTAATATCAGTTAGTAATGAAATGTATAGATAAGAGAGAGAAGACCTGAATATATAAATTTGTCATTGACAATAGGGCTATTGTAGGCTGTTTGTGGAATCAAGTCTGCACGAAGATTTACCAATGTAGAGAGCTTTTGTGTAATGGGATAACTAATGTATGTTTGCATACCAAATAAAACACCATCATTGGGTGTATAAGCAGGTCTTATACCAGAAATTTTTTCACTCTCTTTTACTCCATAGTAATAATCAAGAAATTTTTTTGATTGGTAGATAGCAATCAAACTTGGATAAAAACTGATTTTGTGAAGATGGTATTCATCACCAATTTCTGTTTTAAAAATCCATGAATTATATCTTCCTAACATATCGGTAAGTAACATAGTTTCTATGTACTTTTTTTGATAACTTGCACTAAAAGCCAGACCACCTTCAAAGGTAGTATCTCTTGTTTGCATGCCTTGGAGTGTTTTGGAATCTTTTGCTTTATAGCCATAGGTTCTTGGTTGGACTGTAAGAGAAAATCCCCATGCAAAATTTTGCTCTTTCTTGCCTAAAAAGTACATTCCAAAACGGCTCCATCGGACATAAAAAAGTGAGTTGTCAAAAAAGATAACAGGGGAGGGGACAAATATTGCTTTTGCTCCTTTATATGGCTGCGTTTGGATATATGGCCCAATACCAACAGTCACTTTTTGTTGTTTTGTACTGGCTGCGTTTAGTGAAGTAAGTAGAATCATTATAAAGAAAAAATATTTCATTGTGTTCTCCGGATAATATGAAAATAAATTGGTTCGTAGTCCTGAAAATATGGAGAGACTATAGCCTCTTGGTAACCTTGTACCTGTTTAATTGCAATGACTTTTCCAACTTTAATGTCTGAAAAAAAGATTTTATCAAGACCTGAAGTCTTTACCTGATCACCAATATGAATATGAAACCATGCAGGTATAAAACTTACAATAACATTTTGATTATTGTTTCCATGTGCTATTCCTGGAGCTTTATTGTCACCAACATACACAGCGTAGGTGCTTTTTATGTCTGTGTTGAGCAGAGCGAGTGGTTTGTCATGCGCATTAATCACAATCCCTGCAACAGAATCATTGTAGAGTAAACCATATATTTTAGAAGCATTATAATCAGGAATGTCCATCCAAAGCCGTGTATATTCTCCAAATTTTTGGTAAGAAAGCGCCCGTACTAATTCAATGTCAGGGTGAAATACTAATGAAGAATTATTTTCTTTGTAGAGTGTGTCGAGTTGGTGCTTATACTCTTGCATTTTTAGTTTTATAATAGCGCACTTTTTCATATCTTCAGAGAGTTCTTGAATCTGTTGCGCTTGAAAAAAATGTTTGTGAAATGTCTCTTGTACTGAAGTTAGAGTTGTGAAATAGGTATTTTTAATAGAATTGAGTGCACTAATAAAAGGAGACTGGAGGGTTGGGGAATAGACTACCGCACCAATAAAAAGTGCTAAAAGTAGTAAAAAGGAAGAGAATGACTTTTTATTCATTCTCAAAAAGTTCTTGGAGTAGGTCTATCTCTTCTAGAGCTTTTCCTGTTCCTCTTGCAACAGCTAGAAGTGGTTCATCTGCTACAAAAACAGGAATCTTTACAAGGTCAGAGAGGTACTTGTCAAGTTGACGGATAAGTGCGCCACCACCCGTAAGTATAATACCATGGTTTACAATGTCTCCTGCCAAATCTGGTGGCATTTGCTCAAGTACATCACGGAGTGCTTCTGCTACTTCTTTTAATGGCTCTTTCATTGCTTCTTTTGCATCTTCACTTGTGAGCTCAACTGAACTTAGAAGTCCTTCTACTTGGTCTCTACCATTAATTACCATGGTCAACTCTTCGTCCAAACTTACAGCTGTACCAATATTGATTTTAATCTCTTCTGCAACACGTTCACCAATGAGAAGATTATATTTTTTTCTGACGTAGTTTACAATACCTTGGTCAATTTTATCACCTGCAGTACGGATACTTTTTGAAAGTACCAAACCGCCAAGGGAAACAACACCAATTTCTGTTGTACCTCCACCAATATCTACAACTAAATGACCCTGTGGTTCACGGATGTCCACACCAGCCCCAATAGCTGCTGCCATAGGCTCTTCAATAAGAAAAACTTCACGCGCACCGGCACTGAGTGCTGATTCACGGACAGCTTTACGCTCTACTTGAGTAAGACCATACGGTACACAAATAATGATACGTGGAGAGATGAGTGCACTTCTTCCATGTGCTTTTTCGATGAACTTTCGAATCATCTTTTCTGTCATATCAAAATCAGCAATCACACCATCACGCATAGGACGGATGGCTTTAATATTGCCAGGAGTTTTTCCTACCATATCTTTTGCTTCATGTCCTACCGCAAGAACACGTTGTTGCCCATATCTTTCAGTCTTTACAGCAACAACAGAGGGCTCATTTATGATGATACCTTTTCCTTTTGCTATTACAATTGTATTAGCAGTTCCCAAATCTATAGATAAGTCGTTAGAAAAAAGTCCTACAATTTTATTAAATATCATTTTTTTGCCTTATGCCGTTTTTTGAGAAGATTTTTTGATGTATACAGGTTGTTCACCATCTTCAATCACTTCTTTAGTAATAACTACTTCATAGCCAGCATGTTCTGGAAGTTCATACATAATATCTATCATACTCTCTTCTAAAATTGCGCGTAATCCACGGGCACCAGTTTTTCTTTTGATGGCTTTTTTTGCTATAGCGCGGAGTGCATCTTCTTCAAAATTAAGCTCTACATCGTCAATTGAAAAGAGTTTTTTGTACTGTTTTACCAGTGAATTTTTTGGTTCTGTTAAAATTCGTACCATATCGTCTTCTGTAATTTCATTGAGTGAAGCAATAATTGGAAGACGTCCTACAAGTTCAGGAATCAGTCCATAATGGACTAAATCATCAGGCTCTACCGCATCAAATGTTGGTTTTGCTTCATCTTTTGTCTTTTTCTCATGACCAAAACCGAGAACATTCTCACCTTGTTTACGTTTGAGAATCTCTTCAAGTCCATCAAAAGCACCACCACAAATAAAGAGTATATTTGTAGTGTCTATTGCTGTAAACTCTTGATTTGGATGCTTTCTTCCGCCTTTTGGTGGAATATTTACCGAAGAACCTTCTATGATTTTAAGGAGTGCCTGCTGGACACCTTCACCACTTACATCACGAGTAATAGAACGGTTTTCACTCATACGAGATACTTTATCGATCTCATCAAGAAATATAATTCCCTTTTGTGCGCGTTCTACATCTCCGTCTGCTGCTTGAATCAGTTTTGTTAAAATATTTTCAACATCTTCTCCAACATAACCAGCTTCTGTAAGACTTGTTGCATCTGCTATAGCAATAGGTACATTTAAAACTCTTGCAATAGTCTGTGCCATAAGTGTTTTTCCTGAACCAGTTGGACCGATAAGTAGTACATTTGATTTTGCAATTTCTGTATCATCTTCCTCAGCAGAATGGAGCTTAAAAATTCTTTTGTAGTGGTTATATACTGCAACACTGAGCAGTTTTCTCGCACGCTCTTGACCTATGATGTAATCACCAAGGAATGTATCTAACTCTTTTGGTGTCATTAATTTATGGACTGCATCAACAAGTTCACTACTCTTTTCTTGTGTACGCTCTTTTTCATCACCAAACATGATTTTATACGCAGATACAACACAGTTTTTACAAATGTAAACACCATTTCCGGCTATAAGAGGATTTTCCTCGCTTTCACTTGCATCACAAAAACTACAATGTCTGTGGATCATATATTTTTCCTTTCGAACGGTATTCCACGTTTTGTTTTAATTACAAAGTTACATAAGTTAATTACATGTAAATTTTTACTTGTTTCAAGTAATTCACTTGCTGTATCTTTGATGGGTTTTCCTGACTCAAAGAGTTCTCTGTAAGCACTTTTGAGTGCATTTATATCTTCTCTGTCAATATTTCTTCTTAGTCCTGTGAGATTAAGTCCACGTAGCGACGCACGATTTCCTTCTGCCATACAGTAAGGAGGAATGTCCTGTGCAAGTGCACTTGCTCCACCAACCATAGCATAATCACCAATATGGACAAACTGGTGTACAGGTGTCATACCACCAATGACAACATAATCACCAAGTTCTACATGACCGGCTAAGGTAGCTGCGTTTGCTAAAATACAGTGGTTCCCAATGATAACATCGTGTCCTAGATGTACATAGCCCATAAAGAGATTATGATTACCTACGATTGTTTTACCACCGCCACCTTTTGTTCCCGGATTAAAAAGAGTGAATTCACGTATGGTATTATCATCACCAATGATAAGTTCAACATCTTCACCGTTAAATTTTAAGTCTTGCGGGATGGAACCAATAACTGCGTTTGAAAAAATTCTATTGTTCTTCCCAATGGTTGTTTTTCCATAAACGCAGCTATTATGGGCAATAGTCGTACCATCGCCTATAACTGCATCTTTTGATATAAAACAAAAAGGAGCTATTTCAACATCTTTTCCAATAGTTGCACCATCTTCAATAACGGCTAATTTTGATATTTTAGACAAATTTGAGCCTCTATTTATCAACTATCATTGCTTTTAGCTCAGCTTCGCTTACGAGCTTATCGTCTACATACGCCTCACCTTTTAAAAACCAGATAGTTCCTTTTTGTTTGAGAACTGAAAGTCTGTACTCTAGTCTGTCACCAGGACGTACAGGGATTCTAAATTTTGCTTTATCAATACTCATAAAATAAACAACTTTATTTTCAATCTCTTCATCAGTGAGTTCACCCATACTTAAAAATGAGAGTACACCTCCTGCTTGTGCCATACCTTCTAAAATCATAACACCTGGGTAAATCGGATGGTCAGGAAAGTGTCCTTGAAAGACTGGTTCAGATATAGAGACGTTTTTATACGCAGAGATAGATTTTCCTTTTACCATAGCTGTAACTCTGTCTACAAGTAAAAATGGATAACGGTGTGGTAATATTTTTTGAATTTCAACAACATCTAAAAGCATGAATGTGAACCTTTATAGTAATATTTTTGTAGTATTTTAACTAATTTATTGTTAAGAAAAGATAATGCTTTATGAAAGTCTTATTATCTTTTCTTTTGTGTCATCGTAGGTTTTTGCCTCAAGATAGATGTTGAGTTTTGTTTGTGGTATCTCTTCTAAAATTATTATTGGTGTCAGATCATAAGTAGAAGAGGAGATCTCGTTACGTAGGTGTAACTCTTTTTCAAAGCTTAGTGGATTGTATATTATCTCCTCTATGGAATTGTAATCACTTTTAGTAAGTTTATTGAAGGTCTCTCGTGTTAAAAATTTTATCTCATCACGATTAAAATAAGCGATGTTATTATGTGAAAACTCTACTCGTCCCTGTGCTTTTTTACGAGGAAGTGTTGAATAACTCAGTGCATAAGCTGGAAGTACCTCTTTTTTACCAGCAATTACTTTACAGTTGAACTGTCTATAATTGAGGAATTTGTGTTTTATAATTTTATATGCAATACCGCTCTCTTCGAGTTCGTTGCGTTTGGTATAAAATTCTAGCCTCTCTTCAATGGATGCTGGTAGAACTTGCCCTGAAATAGGGGAGAACATCTCATCCATAAGTCGGTTTTGCTGCTCTCTTTGCATGGTTAAACCAAATATGCAACCACAGTAATCTTGACGATAGAGTTGTTCCTCTTTTGTCACACGGCTTTGGTCTTGCGTACCGCCGCCACTACGATAATCTACAGCAACAAACTCTACTCCATGCTCTTCATAAAATTTATCACCTACACGCTTGAGCTGTTCTTGGGATTTAAGGGGACTGACAAGCAGAGTTGTGGTAATCTTTTTTTCGCCAAGTTCAAGCGCTTTTTTTGCACTTGTTAAGAAGCGTTTATCAAAGCAGACCTCACATCGGGCCCCTTTTTCAGGTTCACGTTCTAGTCCTCGTACGGCTTGAAGCCATGATTCATAATCATATTCGCCTTCAAGTAGTTCGATACCAAGCTTTTTGCAGCTGCGTTTAACATCGAGTAAACGCAGCTGGTATTCTGAATAGGGATGGATATTTGGGTCATAAAAGAACCCTGTGAGCTTTTCATCAGGGAAATCTTTTTGGAGTTTTTCTAAGAAAAAGTGTGAGTCAACACTACA
>CAYRVR010000040.1:0-17257 GCA_964427835.1 uncultured Sulfurimonas sp.
TCCACCGACAGCCGCACCAATTGCACTTGAAATATGGTCATATCCAGCTGCAATATCAGTAACAAGTGGCCCTAAAATATAAAAAGGAGCTTCATGACACAGTTCACGCTGTATTTTCATGTTGCGTTCAATTTGATTTAAAGGAACATGACCTGGCCCTTCAATCATAACCTGAACATTTTTTTCCCATGCACGGAGTGTTAACTCACCAAGAACTTTTAACTCTCCAAGCTGTGCATCATCACTTGCATCAGCCAGACAACCAGGACGTAGAGAATCTCCAAGTGAAAGAGAAACATCATACTTCGCACAAATATCTAAAATATCATCAAACGCAGTATAAAAAGGATTTTCTCTATGATAGTGCATCATCCACGCTGCCATCAAACTTCCACCACGTGATACAATTCCCATTTTACGCTTTGCAACTTTTGGCATAGTTTCAAGTAAAAAACCTGCGTGAATTGTAAAGTAAGAGACACCCTGTTTTGCTTGACGCTCTAAAACTTCAAGCATAACATCGATTGTTAAGTCCTCTATTTTATTCCCAACATCATGAAGTATTTGATAAATAGGAACTGTCCCGATTGGAATTTTAGAAGATGCAATAACTGCTTTACGGATTTCATCCAAATCTCCACCTGTTGAAAGGTCCATCGCTGTATCTGCTTTGTAATGCTGCGATACTTCCATCTTTTCAACTTCTCCCATAACATCAGAAGCAATTGCAGAAGAACCAATATTTGCATTGATTTTACATTTACTTGCAATTCCTATTGCCATTGGTTCCAATGACGTATGGTTTACGTTTGCGGGAATAATTAAACGCCCACGTGCTATCTCACTACGAACGAGTTCAGGAGATAAATCTTCTACTTTTGCGACATACTCCATCTCTTGTGTGATTATGCCTTGTTTAGCGTAATACATCTGTGTTCTTACAGAATCATTTTCACGCTCTTTTACCCATGAAGATCTCATAGTTTCTCCTCTTAATTTATATATATGATGGAAATATAATCAAATAAAGTTAATCTAATATAAAGTGTTGCAATTGATACTATTATTTATGCGTTATTTGAAACTTCAAATGCCTAATTTACACAATCAAGATAAAAAAAAGCTTTTTAGATGTATAATTTCGTAACACTTTTAGCTCAAGGAGGCCCATTGACAGATTTATCACTCATTCTATTAGCAGCAGGGAGCTCCAGTCGTTTTGACATAGGTATAAAAAAACAATGGCTACGTATTGGTCATAAACCCTTGTGGAGATTTGTAGCAGATAATTTTGCACAAACGCAGCAGTTTTCGCAAATTATTATTGTTACAGCACAAGAAGATATTCCTTTTATGCAAATAGATTCAGATTATACATTTGTAGTTGGTGGCGCAAGCAGACAAGCATCTCTTACAAATGCCATTAAAGAGGTTAGAACTCCTTATGTACTTGTGAGTGATGTAGCACGGGCCTGCATTAGCAAAGAACTCCTCACACGCATCATAGCTAAACGCAGCGAGTTTGATGCCGTCGTTCCCTACCTCGGTGTAACAGATACCATTGTCTATGAAAATAAAACAATAGACAGAGATAAGGTAAAACGCTTACAAACACCGCAACTCTCAAAAACATCACTGCTTAAAGCAGCATTGCAGACAGATGAAGAATTTACAGATGAAAGTAGTGCCATTGTTGCATACGGTGGGCAAAGAGGTTTCGTAAAAGGGGATGAAGAGGCACATAAAATCACCTTTGTGCATGATTTACAAAAAATTCCTTGTCTGCAAGAGCCATCTCGTGACATATTAAGTGGTAATGGTTTTGATGTACATGCCTTTAGTGATGTAGGCCCTATGTATCTTGGTGGTGTAAAAATTGATGTTGGGTATGGATTTGCAGCACATAGCGATGGTGATGTAGCACTCCATGCACTCATTGACGCCCTTTTAGGCGCTGCAGGACTTGGAGACATTGGTATGCTTTTTCCAGACAATGATATACGCTATAAAGGCATAGACTCAAAAGCACTGCTCAAAGAAGTTGTTGCAAAACTCCACAGCTATGGTTTTGTTATAGTAAATGTAGACCTCACAATAGCAGCGCAAAAACCACGCCTTAGCAATTATAAGGCACAAATGCGTACAGCTATTGCTGCAGTGCTACAAATTGACACAGCAAGAGTCAATGTCAAAGCAACGACAACAGAACGATTAGGTTTTATAGGAAGAGAAGAAGGTGTTGGCGTGTTTGCAAATGCCAACTTAAAATATTTTAACTGGAAAATGATAGGATAAAATGAAGATATTAATAATAGAAAACGAAGTATATTTAGCGCAGAGCATTGCAACGAAACTCGGAGAACTCGGCCACAATTGTGAGATGTGTACCTCTACAAAAGATGCCATCAGAGGGCAAAACTATGATGTTGTTTTACTCTCAACAAATATCAACGGCCAGGATTTCAACCCTGTTATAGAAACCTTTAAGAATTCTATTGTAATTTTGATGGTTTCTTACATTAGTAATGATACTGTTTCTAAGCCTTTGAGTGCGGGTGCGAAAGATTATATTTTAAAGCCCTTTATGATAGAAGAGCTTATACGTAAAATTGATCATTATCAAGACTATGAAAAACTTAAGCGCAGGAATCAAGCCTATGAAAAGTATCTTGAACACAGTTTTTCAAAAATTGAGCACAAACAGTCCGTTAAAGATTTAGAACTGCCTATTTTTATCTCTTCAAACTTCCAAAAATACAGTGATGCTTTTGCCTATGAATATGCAAAATCTCAAGATTTACCTATCCATTTCATCTCACTAGATGATGCAAAATCTCTCAATGAAATTGCTGCTTTACCAGAGAATTCTATTGCGTATATCATTAATTACCAAACACTTAAAAAGAGTGATAAACAGGCCTTTTGTGATCTAATTCAAGGGAAAAAAGCCATTATATCAAGCTGTGATAAAATTGAAGATGTTTCTTTTCCTATCATTGAAATTGAAAATGAAAAAAATGTATTTGACAAAGGAGAGATTCTTCCAATTGAAGACTATGTAAAATTTATTGTTTTAAACTATCAAGACAAATATCCTGATACTGAGCTTTCCAAAAAACTAGGCATAAGCCGTAAAAGTCTCTGGGAAAAAAGAAAAAAATATGACATCATCAAGAAAAAATAAAACACTCTTTATAGATAAAGAAGCCGCTTCAGTTCTTGAACTTGTAAGTGAATCACTGCTCTCTCCAGTTACCAAACTTATGAACAAAGAGGAGTCTCAAGAAGTGCTACAAACAGGCTTAATAAACGGCCAATCTTTTCCATTCCCCTTTGTTCTTGCACCCTCTGGGAAGAAAAATGAGCAGGTCATCGCTTCTCTTGAAGAAGGTGAAGAGGTCACTATTCTTTGTGAGGGAGAACCCTTTGCCACCCTCATTGTTGAAGATACGTTCCAAATTGATCCAAAAGAGCGTGTAAAGCATATCTATGGCACAGATGATCTTACACATCCTGGTGTTATGGCGACCATAAAAAGAATAGGAAAATGGGCAATTAGTGGTGATTATACTATTTTACACAAAACAAAAAATCTCAATAAAATTAAAATAGAAGAAGCAAAAAAACGCATTGATGCAAAATATACAAGTTCTTTAATGATGGGTGCAAACCCTCTGCATCGTGCCCATGAAAGACTTATACGCCAGACGTTAGAAGAGACAGACTTACTTGTAATATTTCTTCTCAAACCCTATGATAGTGCAGATTTACACTATGAGATCAGAAAAGAGGCACTAGAATATTTTATAAATAACTTTCTTCCTAAAAACCGAGTTATTATTATTCCTCTTGAAAATAGCTATATTTTTGCAGGCTATAATGAAATCATTATTGATGCTATTGTCGCAAAAAATTATGGTTGTGACAGACTTACAATTGGGCGTAATCATGCAGGACTAGGAATGTATTATGATTGTAACTCTAACAAATCTATTATTGACAGAGTTACAGGGATTGATATAGACATCCATGTTGCGAGTGAATATGTTTACTGTGACGAGTGTAAAACGCTTGTAAGTAAAAATACCTGTCCACACGGGCAACATCATCAAATTTCATATCATGCTGATTCTATTTTAGAACTTTTAAAAGCGGGGCTACTACCTCCTGCTGTTTTAATGCGCAAAGAGATCTCTGCATTTTTACTCTCAAAACTCTTTCCAAAGAGATTTAAAAATGTTGAAAAACTCTACTATGATACTTTTCCGGTAAAAGGTTTACTCGAAGAGCATACAGAGAAAGATTTTTATTTAGAACTTATGAAGTTGTATCAAACAACTTCTTTAACATAAAAGGAGTTTTATGAACTGGTTTTTTCTTACAGTAGGCTATAGTGGACTTTCACCAAAAGCTCCAGGGACTATGGGAACTTTGGTATCACTCCCTCTTGGAATTGCTATTTTACTCTATTTTGATGTTACGACACTTTTTTTGGCAGCACTACTCATTACTGTGATAGCGATAAAAATCATTAATGAAGCAGAAGAAAATGGTGCAAAACATGATGATCAAAGAATTGTTATTGATGAACTTGCAGGGATGTGGATTGCTCTTAGTATTGCACCTGCTACCACAATAGCACCATCTGCCTTGTTTCATTTAGAAAATGGATTTCTTATTCAAGCACTCTTATCTTTTGCTCTTTTTCGCTACTTTGACATTACCAAACCTTCTATCATCGGAAGAATAGACAAAGAGGCAAAAGGTGGTATAGGCGTAATGGGTGATGATGTTATTGCAGGTTTTGCAGCTGGTATATCAGCTGCTGCTTTATGGCAAGGATGGCTTTATCTCACCCACTTGAATTTTTAATTTTCTTTATAGATGGAGAGAGATGGAAAAGCAAATTCGAGATTATTTTTCTCGAATATCTCCATAATTTTTTCCATAACATCCTGCTTTGTTTTGAGCCAATCTTCCCACATAACAGATTTTGAAAAACAATATACAAGTATATTTATACTCGAATCTCCAAATTCATCAAGATATACCAAAAGTGTTCTTTTAATCCCCTCAAGATCCTCTTTTGAGACAAGTTTAGCCACCCCTCGAGAGTAATTTGAATAGTGTTCATACTTTGTATCTTTTGTTGCTATATCAGGATGTGTTTTAAGCATCTCACGGATCTCTTCTATAGCATTTTGAATATCGCTGCGTTTAGAGTCATACTTCACTCCAAGCTTCATCTTTATACGACGCCCAAGCCGACGTTTATTCCAGTTTTTAATGTCCGTAGAGGCAAAAGTACCATTAGGAATAGCAATAAGTGCATTATCAAACGTTCGTAGTGTTGTTACACGCAGTCCTATTTCAACAACTGTTCCCTCTTTGCCATTTACTTCAACCCAATCTCCCTGAGAAAACGCATTACTCGCTAAAATAGAAAGCGTTCCAAAGAAATTAGAAATTGTGTCTTTTGCAGCAAACGCAACGGCAAAACCACCAATGCCAAGACCTGAAAGCAGTGCCGTTAAATTAACACCGGCGAAATACAAAACAAACAAAAGACCAATAACAAAAATAAAAAAATTAATAATTTTTATACCAACATTAATAAGTTCTGCTTTGACACTTGATGTCTCTTTGGAAAAAGTTTCCAAATTCACAAGAGCTATCGTATTTAACACTACATATACAAAATAGGTAACGAGAATTGCATAAAGAATATCAAAAACATGCGAGACAGTAAGATTACTACTAAAATCATTATAAACATAGACTATCACATTTGCATTAATCACAATAATCAAAATATCTATGGTCTTTTTCGTTCTTTTTAAAATATCTTGTGTATATTCTTGTAAATAACTACTCGTCAGTAAATACTTTTCAAACAGATAATAAAAAAGTTTTCGGAGTATAAAAATAACAACACTTAGAAAAAGTATAATAAGAATTTTCACAACACTTAAACCTACCACTCCAAGCATCGCATCAGCAGCATGTACGATTCCTACAGAGCTGATAAAGACAACAGGCTTAATAAGGTGAAACTTTGAAAAGGTGTTTAATGCATACATCTTTTTTTCATACTTGTAAAGATATACAATAATATCATTATCGATCTCTTGCAAAGCATAATACTCTGCTACATTATGTCGTAGAGCCTGAATAACAGGAGCATTCCCCTTTATTTTCAAAAATTCTTTATAACTTTTCTTTGTAAGTTTAGCAAGTTCTTTTTGATTTTCAGAAGCAAAAGTATTTAACTTTTTCTCAAACTCTTTGATATTTTTACTCTCAAGAGAAACAAGAGTGTTTCGAATAAGAATATTAATTTGAGCAGCGATGCGATAAGAAAGGATTTGTACTCTATCTCGTGTTACTGCATAAGTATTACCAAGACGCTGATTTAATGTTATGATTTTTTTCAATGAAAAAATTTGAGAACTATAATCATCAAGATTGTTTACATAGTACTCTTTATTTGCCATAAATGAGTAGAGTGCATTTTCATACAATTTTTCTTGTTTTTTTACAAGCTGAGCCATCTCTTCTTGTGTGAGGTTTGCATCATCCATTTGGAGGGTAACGGCTAATTGTTCATCAATAAATGGAGAGTATTTTACAGGAGTAGCTGCACTGAGTGAAAGAAAAACAGCTACTAAAACAAAAAGAAAACGCATCTATTAAATGCCCTCAGCTATCATTGCATCTGCAACTTTTTTAAAGCCTGCAATATTTGCACCATCCACATAATTTCCTTCAACGCCATAATCTTTTGCCGTTAATGCAACACGTTTACAAATCATCTGCATAGTCTCTTTGAGTTTTTCATCGACTTTTGCATAACTCCATTTGGACATTGCAGCATTTTGACTCATTTCAAATTCACTTACTGCAACTCCACCGGCATTGGCTGCTTTAGCAGGTGCAAAACAAATTTTATGTGATTGCAAAAGAGTAATAGCTTCTGGTGTTGAGGGCATATTTGCACCTTCTGTGACACTTACGCATCCATTAGTAATTAATGCTTGCGCATCAACCTCTGTCAGTTCATTTTGTGTAGCGCATGGAAATGCTGCATAACAAGGAATTTCCCAAACAGCATGTCCACCTTGTGGGTATTGGCTTACTGGCGTATAGACACCTTCATTATGCACACTACAATATTCATCCAAAGATGCCCGACGCTTGAGTTTGATATCTTTTAAAAGTGCCAAATCCACTCCCCGTGGGTCATAAATAGTTCCATGTGAATCTGAACAACTCACTACTATAGCTCCAATATCTTGCAATTTTTCTATAGCATGTAAAGCAACATTTCCAGCACCACTCACAGTACAGATTTTTCCCTCGAGAGGCTCTTTATTTTCAATTTCTAACATACTCTGCGTAAAATAGACAACTCCATACCCGGTCGCCTCAGGACGCATCAAAGAACCTCCAAAGAAAAAAGGTTTGCCTGTCAATGCACCTTCATATTTTGAAGTAATTTTTTTATATTCACCAAATAAGTACCCTATTTCTCTCCCACCAACACCAATATCTCCAGCAGGAACATCTATACGAGGGCCGATGTATTTATGGAGTTCTGTCATAAACGCAGCACAAAATTTCATTACCTCAAAATCACTTTTTCCTTTGGGGTCAAAATCACTTCCACCCTTTGCGCCTCCTATAGGAAGCCCTGTTAAAGAATTTTTCAGTATCTGTTCAAAACCTAAAAACTTTAGTACGCCTTCATTTACAGTAGGATGGAAACGCAAGCCTCCTTTATAAGGTCCTAATGCATTATTAAATTGCACACGATAGCCAGTATTCACCTGTATGTTGTTATTGTCATCCAACCAAGTAACTTTAAATTTTATAACTCTATCTGGAACAACAAGTCTTTCAAGAATTGCATGTTTTGCATACTGTGAATCAGATTCTAGTAGTGGTGCAATAGAGTAAATCACCTCTTCCATCGCTTGATAGAAAACTGCATTCTCTGCACAGTTGTTATTTTCAAATTTTTTTATCTCTTGTTCTGCTAGTGTCATCATTTGCCTTGTGCGTTTATATTATTAAGAATTTATTGAGATTGTACCACAACTATCACAAATTCAAAAGAAAAACTTTTCATCACGATTTTATCACTTTATTCTTTATATTATTTGTTTTTTTTATAAAATTTCAAGAATTCTATGTTAGAATATTTCACTTTTAGCTAGAAGGATATATGAAATGTTTACAAAACTAAGCATAAAAGAAAAAATGACGCTCCTCACAAGTATAATTTTAATCGTGCTTGTCGGTGCTGCAGGATTTACTTACTATGCACTTAACAATATGCAAGATGAGTTTACTAGACTCAAAAACAGTGAAATTGCCGCTACACTTACTATATATGATATAGAAAAAAGAATGAACTACATCAGTAGAAATGACCGGGATATAATGCTTGGTGGGAACAGAGTAAAAGATCTCAAGGAACTGCAAGAAAACATTCAAGCTATTACCAAAAACTTTGAAAAGCTTGAGACAATAACAGCCAACACTCCAGATGCACATCTTTTAAAAAATGCTAAAACTTCTACACTGGAGTTTATAAATAATGCCTATGCATACGTCAGTTCACTTACTCCTGATGCAATAAAAAACCACACATCCCTTGCTTACCAAAAATATAAACAAAGACTCTCTCCATTAGCAATACAATCGAGAAAATACTTTAAATCTTTCGTAAATAAGAAAAAAACACAATTCCAAAAAAACATCCAAAAAATGAATGATAGTATCAAATACTATAAACTCTTTGTCCTTTTTTCTAGTATTGTAATCATCATATTATTATTATTTATAAGCACAAAAATCAGTAAATCTATTGTCAGTAGTATTAACAACTTTAAAGATTTAATGAACGAAGCTACAAATGGTAATTTTAGCCATAAAGAACGTATTGAAACAGACAATAAAACAGAACTTGGACAAATGGGGATTTCACTTAAACTCCTCATATCTCGTGTTGAAATGATGATACAGGGTATTAATACAACTATTTCCAACGCTTCGCAAGGGAATTTTTCTACACAACTTGAATGTAACACCTTTGTAGGAGAATTTAGTCTTGCTATTCAAAACATCAAAAAGGCTGTTGCAATTATGGAGATAGAACATAAAAAAGCACAAAGAGATGCTTTTAATGCAGCTCTAAGTGTCAGAAGTGTAAATGTTTCTGAATCCCTCACCGTAATTCAAAGTGATTTAAAAACAAATATTGACTACACAAAAGATATCACGCAATCAACAAGAGAAGCAGCCCAACTCGCAACTGAGTCTAGAACAAATATCCATACTGTTGTGAATGAGCTCCATACACTTAATGAGCAAGTGACAATGAATAACGGTAGTATTGATGAGTTGGCTTCGCAAGCAGAAGATATCACCTCTATTATCAACCTTATTACAGACATTGCTGAGCAAACAAATCTTTTAGCACTAAACGCAGCGATAGAAGCCGCGCGTGCGGGAGAGCATGGACGCGGTTTTGCTGTCGTTGCCGATGAAGTACGCAAACTCGCAGAACGCACACACAAAGCTACAAATGAAATTTCACTCTCCATTAAATCAGTCCAGCAAGGAATGAGTGAAATCCAAGAAAGCTCTGAAAAAATAAAAATTACAGTTGATGATGCAACACAAACTATAGAAGGCTTTGAAGATATTTTAATCCAGTTAAGTGATAACTCTAACACTATTGTCAAACAATCTTATCATATGGAAAATGGTATTTTTGTTGTCTTGGCAAAAATAGACCATATTCTCTATAAGTCAAGAGCATACAACTCACTCATTACACTCAAACAGGTACTCAAGGCTGTTGATTCACACTCATGTAATCTTGGAAAGTGGTATGATTCCGAAGGAAAAGAACGATTTAGTGCTACACAAAGTTACCCACTCATTGCCACACCACACAATGTTGTCCATACAAATGCAAATAACAATCTCAAGTTTTTAGAATCAAAAGAACCAGAAAAAACTACCTTAGAGCATAAAGACGAGATTTTAAGCAGTTTTGATACAATGGAAAAAGCGTCCGATGAACTCTTTGTTCTTTTAGATAAAATGTTACAAGAATCAGATGTTTAATAACAACTTTATTCCCAGTCCTGAAATTTGGACTTGGAATGCTTGTCTTTTTTATACTTCTTAAAATTTTGACTTTTTTGTAACTGATTTTCTGCATACAAAAGAACTTCTTTAATAGAATCCACACTTTCCTCTGATTCACTATATGCTATCATTTTTTTAACATGTTCTTGGAGATCTTTCAATTCACCTTTGTACAGCTGCACTTCTTCTACTCTATGCAGTACTTTTAATGCATTTTGTACTTTTTTGTCATACCCCTCTTTTGTCAAAGCGGTTGTATTTGATAAATATGAGATAATGCTTTTTTGAAAACGTTGCATCGCCCTTACATAACGTAGTCTGTTCGAATTTTCAATCACTTTTTTTGAAGCAGCCATGAATTCCCTATTGTTTATTTATTGCTATAATTATACACTTTAATTATGGAGAAAAAATTGAAAAAAACAATTCTATCACTACTGCTTTTAAGTGTATCCCTTTTTGCACAACTTAGTAACCAATACATCACAAAAGAGTTTATGCAAAAAAACATTCCTATTGTTGACATTAGAACACCAGGTGAATGGAGAGAAACAGGCCTTTTAAAAGGTGCTATTCCCATTATGTTTTTTGATACACGAGGTAATTATGACGCAAGAAAATTTTTAAATGAACTAAACAAAAAGGTCAATACAAAAAAACCTTTTGCACTTATATGCCATACAGGGAGTAGAACTTCCATGGTTGCACCTTGGTTAGCTAAAGAATTTCACTATCATGTTATTAACCTCCAAGGAGGAATGGAATATGCAACAAAAAAACTCCAGCTCAAAACCATTCCTTATAAAAACTAATGCCAACATGGCTTAAGTTTCTCTTTTTTTTAACAGTGCGAATCGTTATAACATTCGCATTTTTAGGCCTTATCATCTTTCTACTGTGGTGGTTTCTTTACTCTATTTTTTATTAGAGTAAAGATTTGATAACATTTGATACACCTTGATGCAAATTATAGTTTGCAATCGGAAAATCCAAATTTTCATATTCAAGATTTACTGTATAACGAGAAAGATACTCGCCTAATTCCTTAAGATCTATCGCTTTGTAGCGTTTTGTATCTTCAAGAGGCAAAGATGTACGTACTAATTCCCCTGCTTCATTTGACTTTGCAAGAGTAAAGGCCAAAGTTTTCAAACTTAAAAAATCACTCCATGCTAAAAAAAGTTCAGGAGTGAGAGTATCTGCTGCATCGCCCTCTGGAGTAAAAAGTAAATCATTCTCACGTAAAGGAATAAGAACAGATAAAATCGCATTTGAAAATGGAACTACTTTGTCTTTCCAAAATGGTGATTCATTACGACTCTTAAGTTCTGTTGCAATCACATCAAGTATCTCCTCTTTTTGTGCCTTTTCAAATAATGTGTATGTCTCTTTTTTCATAATAATATTCCTAATAATTGTTTTCGTAATGATACTCTTTTTGTATATAATTACGCTTTTAAAAAGGAGACCTACTTTGAAATTCAATAAAAGTTTTATAACTAATCTTACTGCGTTTATACTTGTACTACTTTCATACATCACCCCACTCTATTCAGAAGCAATGCTCTATACTGGTTTATTTGCACTTTCAGGTGCCCTAACAAATCAACTTGCAATCCATATGCTTTTTGAAAAAGTTCCCTTTTTATATGGTTCAGGAGTTATTGTAAACCGCTTTGAAGCTTTTAAATCCGCTATAAAAGAGCTTATTATTCAAGAGTTTTTCTCACAAGAACAATTAGAAGCCTTCTTTAAAAAAGAGGAGCATAAAATAGATCTTACACCTATCATTCAAGAAACAGACTTTTCTCCTGCGTTTGATGCCCTCTCTAAAACAGTAATGGAGTCATCATTTGGAGGTATGCTAGGAATGTTTGGAGGTGAAAGTGCACTTGAAGGATTAAGAGAGCCCTTTTCAAACAAGATGAAAAGCGCCATTATAAAAATTGTAAACTCGAAAGCTTTTAGCGATACCTTGGAGCAACACCTACAACACTCATCGCTTAATGAAGATCTACGTAACTCTATTGAAAACATAATTGATACACGTCTTAATCAAATGACACCGCAAATGGTTAAAGAAATCCTGCAAAGACTCATTAGCGAACATCTACAGTGGCTTGTTGTATGGGGAGGTATTTTTGGAGGAGTTATTGGTCTTATAAGTTCTTTTATCTTGTAGAGATTAAATAATCTCTACACTTACATCATCACCGATAATAAGAGAATCACCAACCACAATCTTCGCACGTTTACGTGTCTCTAGCGTACCATTTCTTGTAACATAACCTTCAGCAACTATCATTTTAGCCTGTCCTCCTGTATCTACTAAGTCAAGGAGTTTTAAAAGTTTATAAAGTTCTATATAATCGTCTTCAAGTTTAAATTGCATTTTCGTCCATCTTTTTTTACAATTATATCTGAATTTTCTAAGAGAAAAGTGCTAGTTTTTGTGCTTTACTCATTTTTTTAATAGCATACTCTCTTTTTGATGCACTGCTTCTATCAACACATTCTTCACTATAAACAAGTTTTACAGGCCGTCTTAATCGTGTATATTTGGCACCTTTTGGGGATTCGTTATGCTCTTTTATACGTCTTTGTATATCTGTAGTGATCCCAGTATAGAGGGTTTTATCTTTACATTCACAAATATAAACAAAATACATTATATTTCTCCAATACATTTTTCCTTTACTATATCACATATTCGTGTAATATAGTAACAAATTCATTACAAAATTGTCATAAGTATTGTAAATAATAAAAAGTTATAATATAATCAAAGTACTTTATATCACAAAATTATGCGAGTAAGGATATATCATGCAAAAGCAACGAGTAATTATAGTAGAAGATGATGAAATAACATCTCTTAATTTAAATATGTCTTTACAAAAACACGGTTACAGTGTTGTAGCTGTCTGTGATAACCCTGAACAAGCCAAAACAAAGATTCAAACACATAACCCAGATGTGCTTATAGTTGATATCTCTCTTCAAGAAAGTACTGATGGCATTGAACTGGCAAAAGATATCAAAGAAAAATATAACATTCCTTTTATATATCTTACCTCTTACAGTGATGAGGCGACTATCAACCAGGCAAAACAGACAGAACCTTATGGCTATATTGTAAAACCTTTTGATCCTAACTCACTACATGCTACTATACAAATGGCACTCTTTAAATTTCAAGTTGAAAATGAAAGAGCTGAAGATGTACACTCTCTTAAAGTAGATAAAACAAATTTGGAAAAGCTTCTTTATTCACGCAAAGAGAGTGACAAACCCATAGTGCCATTTGGCCAAGACTATCACCTTGATATCAGCATCTGTGAGACATTTTACAAAAACAAAAAAATTAAATTAACAAAAAAAGAGAATGCTTTTTTAAGACTTCTTGTTGCACAACTTGGAGTTGTCGTAACTTTTGAACAGGCAATGAACTACGTATGGGACGAAAATGGTGCTACTGAAAACAGCGTGCGAACTCTCGTCTGGAGATTACGTAATAAACTTGAAACGGATATTATTAAAAATGCATCAGGTATTGGCTACTATATAGAAGAGTAAAATCAAGTAGCCCTTCTACTGAATTTTTATTTTATCTATCTTCTCTTTTATTATCTGAAAACTTCCCTCAAAATCATAAAGCTCAGACTCTTCTTTTGCCTTTTTTTCCATTTTTCCAGCTATACTCTGTAAAAGTTCAAGTCTAAAATTGCCACTAGAACCTTTTATGGAATGAGAAAGTAATGCAATTTTTTTATAATTACGTTCTTGTATTGCCTCATATAATTCAGGAAGTGTTGTACGCATTTTTTTCAAAAACAGTGTTAAAAGCATCACCAATTCATCTTTTGTAAGCATAAGTTCCTTTAACAATTTCTCCGTATCAAGTCCTTCAATTACAATCTCTTGAGCAGTGTGATTAGTACTTTTACTTCTATCTATACTAAATGAATCTAGCTGTACATATGAAATTAAAAGACGTTCTAGTTCTTTTAATACCAATGGTTTTCCCAAAAAAGCATCAAAACCACTCAAAAGTCCTCTCTCCTTCGCACCCTTTATGACATTTGCTGTCAATGCAGAAATAGGTGTATGTCGCAATCCATGTAACTCCTCGTGTTCTATAATCCGACTCACAGCCTCTATACCATCCATAACAGGCATCTGTTCATCCATTAAAATCAAATCATATTTATTGTTTTTATAGAATTCAACCGCTTCAAGACCATTATTTGCAACATCGAATGTCAAACCATATTTTGTTAGTACTATTTTTACCAACTCCTGATTTGCCTCATTATCTTCTGCTATAAGAATATGTCCTGTAAATTTATTTGTATCTTGTTCATTATAGTGTATACCATTTTGAGGGTTATAGAGTTCATCAAATGCTTTATGTATTTTAGAACAATACAGAGGAAAACAGATAGAATTTATATTTGCATACTTTTCATAATCATCATATTCCCTACTCATTAATGCAATCGCATATTTATTTGTACTAATCACCTGATGTATGAAATCATTGTCACACTCTTCATGGACAAAAATAATTATATCGTAGGCATAATCAAACGCAGTAATAATTTCAAGTTGCATACCAAAAATTTCTGCATAACGGATGAAGGATGTATGCTTAATACCCAATGCATTATCCTTTGCATATATTGCCATTCTCAACTCTTGGTAACTTCTTATATCTTCTATTACCTTACCTTCGTTACTCACTGTTTCAACTGGGATTTCGACATAAAATGTACTTCCCTCACCAACTTGTGATTCTACACCAACATCACCACCCATTAATTTTGCAAGCTGATATGAGATAGAAAGACCCAGTCCTGTTCCCTGCTTGTTAAACTCGGCATGTTCTTGTGCCTGTGCAAAAGCTTCAAATATATGCTCTAGTTCCTCTGTAGTAATACCTATTCCACTATCTATAACACTTATTTTCAAATATCCATCAGTATAATCTGCTTCAACACGAATCACACCACATTCTGGAGTAAATTTAATAGCATTACTCAAAAAATTTGACAATATTTGTTTAATACGTAAAATATCACCATAAAGTTCTTTAGGAATATTGGGGTTAATAAAAGATAAGATAGTAATCTCTTTAAGATTGGCACTTGCAACGAAGAGTTCCATAGTATGACTCAATTCATCATGAAGCGAAAAAACTTTCGGTTCAATAGTAAATTCACCACTACGCAATTTTGAAAAATCTAAAATATCATTTATAATACTTAAAAGATTCTCTCCACTATTAAGAATAATATTAAGATAATTTCTATGTTTTTTTGAGATATCTTCATTAATCAAAAGATTTACAAAGCCTAAAATTGCATTGAGTGGCGTCCGTATTTCATGGGACATATTTGACAAGAAGTACTCTTTTGCCTGCGATGCCATCACTGCTTCTTGGCGTGCATCAATGAGCTTTTGAAAAATTGCATCTGTATAAAATTTCAATATTCCGCGGAAATTTTTATCAAATACATAAGAAATCTCTCTGAACATCTCTTTGGAGTTTAACCCCGAATCATAAGAAAAATCAAGCATCGAACGCCTAAAATGACTACAAAGTTCAAAGAGTTCATCTGCACTAATTTCACGGTATTTCAAATAGACTAATAACTCTTGCATTACAGGGCAATTGCCTATCTCTCTTTGTAAGGCTATGACTCCCATAAAGTAATCAAAAACTCCATTAGCATAATGCTCAACAAAATACATTTCATCTATTTCATGTTCACGTAAAATAATTCTAGGAGAATCATACGATACCCACTGCTGCACTATATCCTTTTTGTGCTCTAAAAATATGTCCTGATATTTTTGTAAAAAAGGAATTTTATGCTGCATCTACTCTTTCTTTGTATGAAAAAATGGAAATTTTACACCAAAAGATCTTTTCTTTGACGTATAGTTTTCTAAAGAATTTTCAAACTTCGTTTTTTCTTCTTTTGACATTTTATGAAGAAATGTTGCCCCAAAAGTATAGTCAATCTTTCTCTGCAACAAAATTGCCAAATCACCATTTGCTTGAAGCGTCTTATCATTCCCTTTTCGATCTTGATAGACAATACTAATCTCGGCAAAACGTTTAATTTGTGCACTTTTATGAGGATAATACGCTGTTGTTTCCTCTGTTACCACACTCCCACTATGTCCAATTAAACGTGGATTTATAATCTCAATAAAATCATCACCATTTTTGACAACAATAATATTAAAATAGCTTCCAATCTGGTATGCTGCAAGAGCATCTAAATTATTTTCATTCATAGTATCTTTAAGATCATCTATCAATGAAAACAATGCATCATCAAAAACTCGTACATCTGTTGCATATTCAACACTTAAAGGTGTCGGGTATTTAATAACTTTTCTCACCATAATGCAGAACCTTTTTTATAAACTCTTCTGACTATAGAAGAGATACTTCTATAGTCAAAAATATGATCTAGTGGCTTTTTCCAACAACTATAATCATCTTTATATTAATCACAAGAAATCTAAAAAATTGCCAAATTAGACAAGTTCGCATCTTTCTAGCAAATGCACCTGGAATCATTGTCAATGTAAATTGATCTTTTTCCTGGAAATTTTTCTCTTCTTCAACATGTTTTACTTCAGTACTCATATAATTCTCCTCTTTTTTATTCTGGAATTAAAGTCCAGCCTGGATTAAGTTTTGCTTTGTAGATAAACAGATAGTGTAATATATGTTTAATCCAGTGTCCAGCAAGTCCAATTTCACCAAATGTATAGTCTGTATCACGACCAGTTCCTGGATATTTTTCAAAATCTGGAACAACAGGGTAAACAGTCATTGCAGCCGCAGTACCATCAAAGACACCTTTACCAGCACTTGCAACACAAGCAGCACCCATCTCAGTCATAGAAGCTTCATGTAAATGTGCATTATCACCTTTGTTAATCATATCACAAACAGAGTGTGCCACCGCTTTACCGATAATACCAGCTGGCATACCTGTTCTTGGTGGCGTAGGATTAATCGGTGTTCCATTTGGAGATTTCATTGGCTTAGAAATAAGATGTGGTGGTGCAAAAG
>CAYRVR010000041.1:0-15422 GCA_964427835.1 uncultured Sulfurimonas sp.
CGTGGCTCAACTGGATAGAGTTTCGGATTTCGGCTCCGAGGGTTATAGGTTCGAATCCTATCGGGCGTACCATTATATTTACCTGATGCGTCCTTAGCTCAGCTGGATAGAGCAATGCCCTTCTAAGGCATAGGCCAAAGGTTCGAATCCTTTAGGGCGTACCACTAAATTTTTTATATTATTCTGTCAGAAGTGACAATAAAAACTCACAACCACGCGGACGTGGTGAAATTGGTAGACACGCCAGACTTAGGATCTGGTGCCGCAAGGTGTGGAGGTTCAAGTCCTCTCGTCCGCACCACCCATAAACTACGAAACTTCAAAATATTTAATTTTCATTTTAAAACACTCAAAAAATCATCTTTTTGTTATTAGCAATTTAGTACAATACTCTCAAATGGAGAAAAGAATGATAAGTTGCCAACAGTATGATTATATAGAAATAGCCTGCATGTACCGTTATGATATCAAACTTACAATGAAGTCTGGTACGCTCTTACAAGCAAAAGCACTTGATACAGCTCGTAATGAGGATAATAAAGAGTGCATAAAAGTGATGAGTAATGAAGGTGAAAGGCTCATTGTCCTTGATGATATTGTTCTACTTGAAGCAACGCATAGTAATCCTCATTTTCAAACTGTTTCATTCACTTAATACCCTGCTTCGACTCCCTTTATGATAAAATACTACAAAAAGGATACTCCCATGGCCCAACATCACCACCATCATGAACTAAAGGGAAAAAATCTTTTTATTACTATTGTATTAAATGTCATCATTACTCTTGCACAGGTCGTTGGTGGTTTATTATCTGGTTCTTTGGCACTATTAAGTGATGCATTACATAACTTTAGTGATGTTATTGCCCTTCTTATTGCATGGTGGGCACATCAGGTCGCTTCAAAAAAGCAGACAAAAGAGAAAACTTTTGGCTACAAACGTTCTGAAATTATGGCAACATTTTTCAATGCTTCTGTCTTAGTTGGCATCGGTGTTTATCTTATCATTGAATCAATTGAAAAATTTATACATCCAACAGCTATAAATGCAGCCGTTGTTATCTGGCTGGGGGTTTTAAGCATTATCCTCAACAGTGCAAGTGTCCTACTCATTAAAGAAGATTCACACCACAGTATGAATATACGAGCAGCGTATCTACACCTTCTCACCGATGTTATGACAAGTGTAGCGGTTGTCGGTGGTGGTTTACTGATGTACTATTTTGAGCTTTTTTGGGTGGACCCCGTTATTTCCATCTTTATAGCGCTCTACCTTATAAAAGCCTCCCTCGATTTGGTACAAGACTCTTTTTCAATACTTATGCAATTTACCCCTGCCAACATTGACGTAGAAGGAATCCAAAAAACCACGCTTGAAAGTAATCCACTTATAGAAAATATACATCACTTACATATATGGAGATTAGATGAGCACACAATTCATCTCGAAGCACACCTCGATTTCAAAACAAATATCACACTCAAAGAGGCAAATACTATTACAGAACTACTCGAAGAGCAACTCTCTCAAATATATGGCATAAATCACACTACATTCCAATGTGAATATGATAAAGATGATGACAAAAATCTTATTGTAACTTCAAAAGACAGGAAAATATAATGTGGGATTTTTTACGTTTTCATACCTTTATTACTCCATCGGTTTTACTCTTTTTCTACTACATGGGAGCACTTTTTTTACCTATTCTGCTTTTTGTTACTCGAAAATATATCTTCAAAAAACTCCATCTTGTAAAAACCTCGCAACGCTGGATACTTCTGAGCATTTTTTTCTTTTTCTTCCTCTTTATGGAACTCTTTTGGAGAATGCTATTTGAAATGATTATTGCATATTTTCAAATGCATGATTATTTGTATTTTCTTGTCAAACACTCTTCATAGCGAGATGTTTAACCCAAAAGTGTGTATATTTGTAACATATTGCTATAAAAATTTATTATAAAAGTGTGATAAATACTTTATGCCCTAAAAAGCGAACTTTGCAACCTATATCTATCAACTTTTTATCACGAAATTATATATTTTTATCAAAATTTTAAGTTTACTTTCTATTATTTTTATTTATACTACTTCAACTTAAATTTTTTGGAAGGATATAAATTTATCTTATTCCAAAGCAAGGAAACATATGTCTTACATTAAATTATCTCTCGGCTCTATCGTATTAGCGGGATTATTACTCCAGGGATGTGGCAGTAATTCACAGACTCCAACAGACCAAACTTCAAGTGTAGCAGCAGTACAAAAATTTGACACTGCATCACAACTCCTCTCTAACGCAAATCTTGATGATACACAAAAAGCACAAGTCCAATCAGATATGGTTCTCAAAATTGCAGATTTGGATGCAAACAACGAAGATGTTAAAGCTTTTATTGATACTCTTGTACATGATAATAATATTACACGTCTTGAGGCATACAAAAAACTTGCAACGATCATCACTTCAAAACAGCCAAAACAACACTCTGGCTTAGTAACCGCAGGTATTTTAAGTCCTGTGACAAATAAAATAGGAGATGCCCTTGTCAAAACACTTGACACAAAGGCGGGGCATGCCATTACTGGTGCTGCGTTTGATGTTGTTTTAAACTCTGATGGCGTAACTGTTACTATGTTAGACCTTGCAAGAAAATCGGAAAAGACTGCAAAAATTATGGTAGATGCACTTGATGCAAAATGGTCATTAACAGAAAAAATGTGTCCAATGCTCCAAGAAAACAAAGAGTTTGGAGAAAAATTTACAGCCCTTGCAGAAGAGAGAGACTTTGTAGGAAAATTTTTCTTTGAACGTATAGATGCAAACATGTACAACTGTTTAGCAGATGCAATGCTCCTTTCTAACAGTGATGAAAATCTTACAGAGTATAAAAATCCAATTAAACACTCTACAAATGGTTATATGGGTCTATTGATGGACCGTTACGCGAAAGATTACTTTATAAAACCTACAGGTTCTACCGCAGATCGTCGTCCCGATAAATTTGTCTCTTTACTTCTTAATACTGGTAAACCGGTAATCTATGATGACGTAAACAGAACATTTGAAAACCATGGTGATGGCAATGAGCTTATAAATGAGAAATTTTTCTACTCACTCTTTAAAGCACCAAATACAACAACAGACTTTATAGAAGCAATGCAAAAGATTGATCCAAGCACAAAAGTAATGCTTATGGACAATATTTTCCTAGGAAAACAACAAAGTGGTTCAGATGATACCATTCAGGGATATTTAAACATCATTGCTATTGGTTCAGCGATGTATGATGGAATCCAACACTATGGACTCAGTAAATATACAGGTTCATTCATTAACTTTGCAATGCTCATTCCATCTGATAGATACATCACATATTCTAAAGCATTTATCAATGCAGGATATCAATATGCTGCGTTTCATGGTATAGATGTCTGGAAAAATGTAGCCCAAGGTGTACAAGATGCATGGGATAATTATAATGGGAATGCAACAGCGAGTAATAGACCATCTAACTCTGCAGGACTCGGTGTACTTGGCTCAGACTGGAGTGGTGACACTATTGATCTCTTTTCTAATGCATGGGCAAATGCCATCGGTGATCTTAGTTTTGATGATGTGTATGACTATTTCTCAAAGGATGATTTCTCACTTATTTCCGAACTCTCTGACCGTGGAAACATTGCTTACCATACAATACTTGATGGGAATGATTCAGGTACACTCTACCCAACAGAACTCTCAAATGGAATCCATGAAAATCAAGATGTTTTAGGATACCACGGCCTTGTTGAGCTTGCTATTCAAGAAGATATTTATACTGTAGAGTGTGGAAACAGACCATTTACATGGGCAGTTACAGGTTCTAGTGATGATTGTGAAAATAATGCAAGTTATACAATGGATAATGCAAAGGCTGCGTTTAGCCTCCCACCTTTTGCAGACCTTACATGGTCATACGCATACGGTACTGCAACAGAGGGTGTTATGTCATATTATAATAATAATGTAGATGCAGCATGGTTTGCAGATTTAAGCACTAATGATCTCATCCGCCAATACTTCTACCCAGATGCAGACAATATCTATATCCCTCGATGGTTACTTGCTATTGATTGGTTAAAAGCAGCAGACAATTTTAATAATGCAAAAATTGCAGCAACTGACTTAAATTATAATGCGGGATACTTTGATGTATATGTAACATCTAAAAACCCTACACTTCTTACAACGACGACAGAGCCAAAAATAGATGGTGACATTGACCTCGCAACAGTTGTAGATGTCATTAAAACAATTGATATCAGTCGTGTTAATATGTCTCAAGATGATATCATCGCAGTAGATGAAAATGGTACAACACTAGATGGTCTCTATGTCTATAAAGTACGTACAATATCTCCTGAGGACACACAAGCAGTATTAAGTTACCTTTCAAATCTCGGTTCAGACGCTTTATCTGCTATCGGTCTTGACAGCTCAAACGCAGCGAATGTAGATACTACAGACGCAAATGCAACACATTAAACACTACAAACTAGCACAAGTGGCTAGTTTGTCTCTATTTCACTTTTTATAGGCTTACAATGATAAAAAAAATCTCTCTTCTTAGCGCAACAGCACTCTCTCTTATGGCAACAAATGGTGTAAACCTTATAGGAACATCCACCGTATCGCGTTCAATGGGTGGTACAGGTGTCGCTTTTTATTCTCACGCAACAGAAGCAATAGGAAAGAATGTCGCGCTTATGGGGGACTTGGATAAAAAAGATGAATTCCAACTTGACATGACATACTTTCGAGCCTTTGTCACATCAAGTGTTCGAGATGACAATCCTCTTAACACGACACCAAGTAATGGGCATGCAGAAGTATCCGATAGCCAAAATATGCCAGATACAAACTTTCTACCAACTATGTCCTATGCAACACGCATAGATGACCAGACAGTCTTTGGATTTGCTATGATAGGAGCCGCGGGAATGGCAGCAAACTTCAAGGGTGATTATGGGCACAGACAACTCAAGAGCTCTATGATGCTTATGAAACTTGTACCTGCTATCTCTTACAGACAAGGCAATACCACCTTTGGATTTGCTCCCGTACTTGGCTTAGGTTCTATGTCTTTAAACTATGATGACAACTATAGGCAATCTGATGGCACAGTCTATCCAAACGGAACAAAACCCCAGTCAAACAGAGAGGGACTTTTTGGAACAAATGTTGGTGGTTCAGATCTTATACCGGCACTAGGCTTTACCCTTGGAATGGATGTGAAAGTAACAAAAAAATTCCGCATCGGTATGAGTTATAATTCTGCTTTAAAATATACCTATAAAGATGTTGCAAATTTTTCACAATTTGGACCAAATGGAATGGTAAGCATGGCTGATGAGTACACAAATGGAGCACTCCAAAACTATCGAAATTCCAATATTGATGGTAATAATTTTGGTAATGGTTCACAAACACTTGCCGAGTATCTCAACAGTGATTTTGGTATTCCCTTGGATGTGGGAAATGCACTCACTGCACTGATGCCAAAAGGCTTAGTAGGAAGTGCACTAGATAAAACAGATCCTCAAAATCTTGATGACTTAACACTAGAACAACCATGGGAAATAGCCGTAGGTGTCTCGTATGAAGTGACAAAAAAAATGACACTTACCGCAGATTATCGCTATGTTGCGTGGGGGTTAGCTGAGGGATATAAAGATTTTGGTTGGCAAAATCAACAGGTTATTGCACTGGGAATGGAGTTCAAAGCAAAAAAATACTCTTATAGATTTGGATACAATTATGCAGAATCACCAATTAGTCAAATAACAGGTGAAAAAGGTGCTCTTTTGACAAATGTTGAGGGACATTACATTTTTGATCAAGCGCTCTCTATGCTCAATATGGTAGGTTTTCCAGCTATAGCAACAACTCACTTTACAGCGGGATTTGGTCGAGATTTAACAGATGATTTGCATCTTGATGTAGGTATGGTGTATGCACCAAAGGTAACTCACAGTCGTTCAGGATCCCTTTTACCAGCCGATTATATTGTCTCTAACCTCTCATTTTTCAACTACAAGTATGAAACCTCTATGGAGCAGATCAGTCTCTCTATGGGGCTAAACTATAAATTTTAAGAGCCGAAGATGAAACTATCTATTGCTATTATTTTATTATTCTCTTTGATTTTTTTAGGTTGTAACAATACCGTGGAAGATACAACACAAACGGGTATTCCTGCAACAAAAAATCCACGTAACCACTATGTAGGACATTTTATTGACAGCGCAGTAGAGGGATTAGAGTACTCCCGTTCTAAAAATATAACAGGCCTTACAAAAAGTGGCGGTGAATACTCTTTTTCTTATGGAGAGCTCATTAACTTTCATGTTGGAAATGTCACACTAGGAGAGAGTGTAGCACTGAGTCAAATAACACCTAAAGAGATTGTTGCTTACGAGCAAGAAAAACTTCATGTCTCCATCTACACACCAGAGGTCTTTAACCGTGTCCGTTTTTTAATGAGTATTGATACAGATAAAAATGCCGACAATGGAATACAAATAGACGATCAAACACGTCTAAAGGCACAAAGTTGGAAAACACCTGACTTTTCACTTGATGCAGACCAATTTACTACAGCGCTAGAACAAGCAACCAACAATGAGCTGAGTTCTTCTGAGATTGTTGATAAGCAAAAGGCAACACAACATTTTGCAGACTCCCTTCGCTGCGTTTACTCTGGTGCCTATCGTGGACAATGGATTCTCCCAAATGGAAATAAAAGTGGATTTGTAGGGGTAATGATTCAAGCTGATGGAGGCATCATTGCTATGGGTGATGGTCAAGAAATTAACGATAACACCAATGCTGTTATCTACTCTGTGGGACACCATGATATAGATACAGAGACCTATACCTTTGATGGCAATACCTACTACTACAATCCAGATAAACAAGCAATCGACTTTGCAAATACAGCTGATATCAATGGAACAGGAAAATCGAGGGGTTCAAATAGTGTTTATGGAAGTTTTATTCAAGATAATCAAACAGGAACCTACAGTGCTTTTCGTGTAGGAAATGGAAGTAATGTTGCCTACAGATATACAGGGGTAGGTAAAAATTCAAATGGTGGTACAGTTGGCCTTTTTACACTCGATATCAACGTCGATGGTTCTGTTACAGGAATGATTCACGATTCACGAGTTGATAAACAGTTTGACCTTAGGGGAACTATTGATTTTACAACAAACAGAGACAATGTTGCAATCCAAGTCGTTTCGGATGAGAACTATACGCTCTCTGGAGATATTAACTTTACAAACTGGAGTGCTCCATTGCATCTTGTTTGGAAAAACAGCTATGGTCAAACACAAGGAAGTGTGGATGGAATCGGATGTAAATTGCAAGAACACCAATAAGATAAAGCAGGTTACAAATTGAAAAAAAATTGATATTTTTGTGATAATTTATCTCTATGTTAAGCCGAGTTCACCTACAATAAATAATCTATGAAAATTAATAAAAGGTTCATAATGAAATATTTTTTCCTCTTTTTTCTACTCTTTGGCAGCTTATGGGCGAAGCCGACTTATTCCATTGCCATTATAGAAGATGGAAACTCTATAGCATCAAAACAGTTTACACGCTCTTTAAAATATGAAATCACACAGCTTCTTAGCAGGGATTTTCAAGTCACATTTCCAAAAAAATATCACTACAACGGACAATGGAACTACACAAAAATAGCCCATTACGTTAATAGCGCACTCCAAAATAAAAATATAGATATGATCATTACCTTGGGTGTTCTCTCCTCGCACTATATAGCGAGAAAACACTCTTTTTCAAAACCAGTCATCGCTACTGCAATCTTAGACCCATACATGCAACACATTCCTTATCATAAGGGTGTCTCAGGAAAATACAACTTAACTTATGTAAGTGCTTTTAACTCCTTTGAACAAGATATAAAAACTATTAAAAAACTCCTTAAGGCAAAAAAAGTAGCTGTATTTGCAGATGCAACTCTTTTAAAAAATACCCCTTCCATAGGACGTTTTATAAAGAAAAAATTCAAACAGTATCACTTACAGGTAAAACTTGTTCCTGTAGGCAAAGATCTAAAAAAAGCTCTTGCAGCCTTGTCCCCAGATATTGATTGTGTCTATGTCACACCACTGTTTCAGCTCTCACAACAGCAACGCAAAATACTCTACGATAAACTTCGCATCAAAGAGATTCCAAGTTTTTCTGCTATGGGAGAGGATGATGTAAAACTTGGTGCCCTGTTTGCAAATGCTCCTGCAAGTGATAACAAGCGTTTTATTCGTCAAATTGCTTTGGATGTACAGCAAATTGCACTTGGTTCCAAAGCCTCTGAGCAGAGTGTTAATTTTGTACCCCACCCCGCACTTTCTCTAAACATGAAAACAGCAAAGGAGATTGGTTTTGCTCCAAGTTGGGAACTCCTTTCAAGTGCAACCATTATAGGAAACAATTTAAGCGATTCGCATTTTTTCAGTATTGAAGAGATTATGGACCGTGCTGTTGCCTATAATTTACAAGTCATTCAAAGTAAACACAAAGTCTCCCTCTCCCAAGCACGCCTTGATCAAGCCGATGCACTCTATCTCCCACAAATTGATCTCACAGCAGAAGCAGCACAGGTGGACCAAGACAGAGCTGTTGCGAGTCTTGGTATGATTAATGAGTCGAGAATGGATGTAGCACTGAGTGTTACACAACAACTCTTCAACCAACGTGCTATTGCTCAAATAAGCATTAACGAAGACTTTTTAAAAGCACAAAATAGAGCCAATGACTTTATAAAACTCGAAGTTGCGCTCCGCGCAGCCACAACATACCTCAAAATTTTACAACTACAAACACGACTAAAAATTGAAAAAGGCAACTTAGAACTCTCAAAAACCAATCTCCGTGCTGCACGTACAAAATTAAAAATTGGAATAGGCAATGCAAGTGATATATACAGATGGGAGACACAAATTTCAGCCGAAAAGAAAAGTCTTCTTTTTACACATGCAGCACTTGAACAAACAAAACATAGTTTAAATGCACTGCTAAACCTTCCACTTGATTTGGAACTCAACTTTAAGCCAGTCACCCTCTCTAACCCTATTTTTATGACCCAAAAAAAATCTATGCAAAATTATTTTTTAGACCAACAAAACTTTTTTCCATTTGAATCATTTTTAGTAGCTACCGCAAAACAAAATATGCCAAGTGTGCCGCAGTATAAAGCAATTGTACATGCAAAAGAGCTCCTTGTCCATTCAAACAAAAATACCTTTTATATGCCCGATATTGCCCTCAAAGCTGGAATTAAAGAGCACTTTATTTCAGCATCAAATGACTTTCGAGATTCCAATCCCGACAGATTTTCAGACTTTCCTTATGCAAACAATACAGACTGGGAAGTAGGTATATTTCTTCACTTTCCACTCTTTGAGGGCGGTGCAAAAAGTGCAAAACTTGAAGCATCTAAAGCCTCTTTACTTGTTGCAAAAGCAAAGTATAAAGACCTGCTCAATAATCTTGAAAAAGATGTGAGAAACTCCCTCTACCAAGCAAAAGCTTCATTTTTATCTATCAAGCTTGCACAAGAAGCGTCAAAAAGCTCTCAAAAAAACCTACACTTAATCAAAGATGTTTATCTCCAAGGTGGTGCGGGAATTATAGACCTACTTGATGCACAAAACACAGCCCTTAGAGCAGCCCTTGTTGAGAACAATACACGCTATGGATTTATGCGTGACCTCCTCTATCTCCAATATAACATTGGACAGGTGAATTTTCATATGAAAAACAAAGATTGGAATATATGGAAAAATAATCTTACACATTACATGATACAAACACAAAAGGCTCATTAATGCACTATCTCTCACTATTTCTTATCGGATTGCTATTTCTTAGCGGTTGTACTAATGATAAAAAAGAGGAAAAAATCCGTCCAGTGCGGGTTTTAAAACTCCAGCCAACACAGGCTACAACAGTCCATAACTTTAATGGTATCGCACGTTCAGATGTTGCGGCACACCTCAGTTTTAACGTAAATGGTACTGTAAGCAGGGTCTATGTTCGAGATGGACAAAGAATTAAAGAGGGCGATATTATTGCCAGACTCAATGATTCCTACTTTAAACTCAAAGTAGATGAAGTAAGAGCCTCACTCAAACAAGCAAGAGCAGAGTATGAAAATGCTAAAAGCCGTTATAACCGAATTAAAAAGCTCTATGTCAATCGTAGCAGTTCTTTAGGAGATTTAGATAATGCGCGTACTGCAAAAGAGTCAGCCTACGCAAACTACAAGGCCATCAAAAACAGACTTGAACAAGCCCAGCTTGAACTGAGCTATACAAAATTACGAGCACCAATGAATGGAATTATATTTGATTTACATATCCACAAGGGAGAAAATGTCACACCGGCAATTAATATAGCCTCTATCAGTTCCACACAAAGCATAGATGTTCCTATTAGTATTCCTGGCTCACTTATAGATAACATTCAGGAAGGACAAAAGTGTAAAGTCACCTTTGATGCAATAAAACATAAGGTTTTTCCTGCAAAAGTCATCGAAGTAAGCCATGCTTCGAGTCAAAGAACAACCACCTTTCCTGTCGTTGTCAGAATTACCAAAAAAGACAGAAGAATCCATCCTGGAATGTCTGCTTCAGTGCGCTTTGACTTTCACAACAATATTAGTAAAAATAGTTTTGTCATCCCTGCACCTGCCCTTTTAGAAGATGAAAAAGGCAATTATATTTACATCGTTACCAATGTTAAAAACGATATTGGCACAATTCAACGTGACAATGTAAAAAGAGGAGAGCTTACAAGTAACGGAATCATCATCACTAGTGGTGTAAAACGCAACACACTTGTGCTTACAGCTGGCATGAGTAGAGTCCATGAAAACCAAAAAGTACGGGTAAGCAATTGAGAAACTATACAGAACTCATCATTCAAAAAAATCGTGTAACGCTTACTATTGTTCTCTTTTTTCTTGTTGGAGGCCTCATCGCCTATTTTAATATGCCTCGGGCAAAAGATCCAAAATTCACCGTGCATACTGCTGTACTTACAACAGTATTTGCAGGAGCAACCCCTTCAAGAATTGAATCACTCATTACCATTCCACTAGAGAGGCAGCTACGCCAAATCAATGAAATACAGCGGATTAAATCTATATCAAAAAATGGTATTTCCACCATCTACATTGATGTCAATCAAAAATATAAAAAGCTCGATCCTATTTGGGACAAGGTCCGTAAAAAGGCACAAAGTGTCGAACTCCCCAAACAGGCACAAAAACCACGTTTAGATGAAAACTATGATGAAGTGTACGGAACACTTATAACAATTGTAGGAGAGGGTTTTACCTACTCTGAGCTTGAAAAGATTGCTACGAATGTCAAAGAGGACCTTCTAAGTCTCAAAGATATTGGCAATATTAAAATTATTGGCCAGCAAAAACAGCATATTTATATAGAGTTCTCCAATGCAAAGCTTGCAGAGCTAGGTCTCTCACCAAGCTCTCTTGCAAAAATTATACAAGAACGCAATACCATCACTCCCGGAGGAGCTATTACCATTGGCTCACAGCGTTTAATACTTGAACCAACAGGAAACTTAAAAAGTGTAAAAGAGTTAGGAAAGACCATTATTCCATTACCAGGACGCAGCGATGTTGTTTACTTAGAAGATATTGTCTCCATCCGTAAAGGCTACAGCGAACCACGAGAACCTCTTGCACGAGCAAATAAAGAACAAAGTCTTATTTTAGCTGTATCGGTAGCCGATAAGGGCAATATTATTGCACTTGGAAAAGAGATTAAAAAGAAACTTGATATTTTACGCGAGCAGTATCCTATTGGAGTTGAATTTAATCTCGCATTTGATGAACCAAACCTCGTAGAGCATATTATTCACAACTTTACAAGTTCACTCATTACCGCGATCTTTATCATTATGGCTGTGATGATTGTAAGCCTTGGCTGGCGAACAGGTTTAATAGTAAGTTCTTTAATCCCAAGTACAATTTTGACATCACTTTTTATTATGTGGAAACTGGATATAGGACTAAATCAGGTATCGCTTGCAGCACTTATTATTTCACTTGGTCTCCTCGTTGACAATGCAATTGTAATTAGTGAGGCAATTATTGTCAAGATGGACGAGGGGGCATCACCCCTTGAAGCAGCTGGAAGTGCCGTAGATGAGCTACACGTTTCACTTCTGACCTCCTCACTTACAACCGCAGCAGCCTTTTTACCAATTTACCTAGCCGAATCAGTTGCAAGTGATTACACAGCTTCCCTTTTTGAGGTTGTCGCCATTACTCTCATTAGTTCGTGGATTTTAGCACTGACCATCGTTCCAATGCTCAGTTATCTCTTTCTTAAAAAAGGACAACGTGCACGTTTTAGTTATAACAATCCTTTTTGTAATACCTTCAAGACTCTTCTTACAAAGTCTCTTAAATACAGAGCTGCTTCTCTCCTTGGCATTGGTATCATCTTTTTGTTTGCACTGCTTTTGTCCCAACGTATTCCAAGAATATTTTTTCCACCTTCAGCACAACCTTCTTTCATCATACGTATGTCTCTACCTTTAGGTACAACACTCGATGCTACTCTTAAAACCGTGAAAAAAATGGAAGATTTTTTAGAAACAAAACGACCAAAGCTCATTGTCAATTACACCAGTTTTGTAGGAAAAGGAGCCCCACGATTTTGGATTAACAACACGCCTGTACCAAAAGCAAATGAGTATGCAGAGATTCTTGTCAATGCCAAATCCCTAGATGCCTATGAAGAGCTACAAAAAGAGATAGACTTTTTTGGTTTTAACAACTTTTCCAATGCTGATATCAGTGTAAAAAAACTAGACAATGGTCCACCAGTAAAGAACCCTGTACAAATCCGCATCATTGGAAATGACCAAAAAATTCTCTCCCAACGGGTAAAAGAGCTTAAAAAAGTGCTTAGTGAAACAAACATGGTTGTTAATGTTGCTGATGACTGGGGAATGTGGACACAAAAACTCGTCATTAATATTAATCCATCACTTGCCTACCATGCAGGTGTCAGTTATAATGATATCGCCTCTTCTTTACAAACGGCACTAACAGGAAGGGATATTACAGAGTTTAGAACAGATACAAAGACCATTCCGATTACCATGCGTTCAAACCACGCACTCAAAGCCTCACTCGACACACTTGAGAGTACCCTTGTCTTTGTTCCATCTACAGGAAAATCAGTCCCTCTCACACAGGTTGCCACTATTGACGTTGTCTGGAAACCACCTCGAATTGTCCGATTTAACGGTGTGCACGCTATTACTGTTACAGCACAACTCAGAGAAAATACCACTGCGTTTGATGTAAAAGAAAAAATAGATCCATGGCTTAAAAGCCAAAAATGGCCTACAGGGTATCACTATGAGTATGGAGGGGATGTTGAGAGTTCTATTGAAGCACAAGGAGCTATTACGGCAAAACTTCCTATTACTATGATGCTCATTATTATTTTACTCATTTTACAGTTTAACTCTTTTTCCAAAGTTGCTTTAATATTTATAACTGTACCACTAGGACTCATCGGTGTTATTTTTGGTCTATATATTACAAACTCCTACTTTGGTTTTATGACATATTTGGGTGTTATTTCGCTCATTGGAATTGTAATAAACAATGCAATTATACTCATTGAAAGAATTGATTTTGAAATTGATGTTAACCACCATTCACCTCAAGATGCCATTATAGAAGCAGCACAACGACGTGCGCGTCCTATTCTTTTAACTACACTTACTACCATTGGAGGGCTTATTCCTCTTTGGATAAGTGGTGGACCAATGTGGGAACCAATGGCAATAGCCATCATCTTCGGACTCAGTTTTGCTACTATCCTTACGCTCGGTGTTGTACCTATTTTTTATGCTATTATTTTTAAGGTAAAATATCCTAAAGATTATGTTTTTATTTATCAAAATGCTTGTATATTAGACCGTCCAAACAAAAGAAAATAAAATCATCGGAGCAAAAGATGCAAACAGCCATTGTAACAGGTGCCAGCAGTGGCATCGGTAAGGCCATAACAAACAAACTGCTAACACTTGGATTTCATGTTATAGGTATCAGTCGAACTGTGCAAAACGACACTTTTAACATGCCAAACTTTCAAGCCATATCCTGTGACCTCAGTGATGCAAACGCAACTCTAGAACTCTCTGAGCAATTAAAAAAGAAAGAGATTTTTATCCTCGTAAACGCAGCCGGTTTTGGAAAGTTTGATCCCCATGAAGAGCTAAACGCAGCAACCATCACGAAAATGACATTTCTCAATTTAACAGCACCTATGCTACTCACAAACGCAACATTACGTTCACTTAAGCGCTCTGCAGGATATTTGATCAACATTAACTCCATTGAAGCGCTCCGTGCGAGTAAATTTGCCGGAGTTTATTCAGCCACAAAAGCAGGTTTACGGGCTTTTGGTGATGCCCTCTTTGAAGAGACACGTAAAAGTGGACTTAGCATTACAAACATTAACCCTGATATGACGCAAAGTCACTTTTATGATACATTACGTTTTGATGTAAGTGAGAAAGAAAATGAAAAACTATTTACAGAAGATATAGCAGATGCGCTAGAGCACATTTTAACTATGCGAAAAGGTGCCGTCATCAGTGAGTACACCATACGAAGCCTTCATTTTGGAATACAAAAAAAAGCTAAGAAGTAACGTCAAATTGTGATTTTTGATCAGCAACAGAAGAGTTCAAATAGTCTATATTTTTTTTGATTTGTTTCATAGAAACGGCAGTTTCATCTTTAAGCTGCTGCATAATGGTTGTTGCTTCTTGCAACAAATAAATAGCAGTTTCAATATCTTGAGCATCTTCTAAAGTTGGAATATCATCCAACAAAGAGCTAAGAAGCTCTGTATCTCTTTGGACAACTGCTACTTTAAGTTGATTAAGCCACACCAGTTGTCTCTCTCCATGCTTCTAAAAGACCTTTGAAGACGTTAGACACCTCATCAAGTTTTTTTGTATCATTTGCTATAGTTGCATCTAATAGTAAACCCGTTTGATACTCGTATAAACCAGCCAAATAAAAAGCGATGTCCCCGCCCTTCATATCAAGAACACTACGCAACTCATTTATTATTGCCAAAGAACGGTTAATCCAATATACCTTTTTCTCTATATCTTTATCTTTAATCGCTTTTTTAGCCTGTGCATTAAATTTCAATACACCCTCATACAGCATCTCAATTAATTTCGCTGGTGATTCAATCCCCACACTATTTTCAACATAAGTATTATAAGCACTCCCTGCATACATATCAAATCCTTTTTTTGTATCGTCATTCATCTA
>CAYRVR010000041.1:15522-16797 GCA_964427835.1 uncultured Sulfurimonas sp.
GTTGTTGTACCATCTCCATTATCAAAAGCTCCACCACTGAAAAAGACCTCCACATTCCCTGCATTCTCATCAAGCTTTTTATTAAAAACTGTTTTATCAATACTCATCTTTCCATCTTTATCAATGTCAAAACCATAATCATAAATAGTGCCAACCCCACCGCCTATAGTATCCATTGCATTACGGATTGCATCTTGCATACCAGAAATACCACTCTCGCTTGAAAAGACACCTCTTTCATCTGCGTTTGTACTGTTTTTAGTAACTTTATCGAGCTCTGTCATCGCAGCATTGTACTTTTCTACAAAACTATCTACTCTTTTTAAAATAGCATCACGATTTTGTTGCACACTTACATCAGATGAACCAACTTCTTTTAAAGTTATATGATAGCCTGTAATAAGATCATCAACTTGATTCGAATGACGTGTAATCGCCTGACCGTTAAAATCAAATGTTGCATCCACTCCATCTTGTACAGAACTTAAATCACTCGTCAGTTGTGTTCCAGAGAGATTACCGCTATTATCTGTTATGGAAATATCTTGGTTACTTCCTGTATCTACAGAGTTTAAAAAAAGTCTATAATCACCACTAGCAATCTGCACAATCGTTGCGTTTACCTTTTGACCAGCAATATCATTAATAGATTTCTTTAAATCTTCCAGAGTAGTTGTACTATCATAATTAATAGTGAAGTCACTTGATCCCACACTTAAAGTAAGATTCCCAGCACCACTTGCTATTGCATCTGTTGTTGCTCCATACGAACCAGACTCTTCAATCTGTTTTGTAGCTAACTGTGTGACATTAAGTGTAAAATCTTGCACATCACTATTTGCATCTGCTGTAATACTAACAGATGTTCCTGTTACTGTTGCCTGACGCTCATCATATAAAGTTTTTGCTTTTAATTCATTTACTGCATCAGAAAAATTCGTCATAGTTGCATCAAGTACAGAAAACTCACTTTTTTGAGTTTTTAGTGTTTTAAGCTCTTTATCTATGGGTGCAATCCGTCCCGCTTCATCTGCTTTTCGTAATTTGTCTAATACATCCTGCGTTAAAACACCAGAACCAAGACCTAGTGAACTTATTGCCATGATATATCCTTTTTTTTATCTTGCAAACAATATCGGCATATTTTTATCTATCTTTAGCAAAATGGTACTATTGTTGCTACACTTTTTTTATGAATATTTTACATTTAATAGGTCGAAACAAAAAACTTTTTACACAAGATATAGAATCTCACAGTAAAGAGCTTAATAAAGA
>CAYRVR010000042.1:0-16519 GCA_964427835.1 uncultured Sulfurimonas sp.
TTTGTAACAAATGGACAGGTTGCATCAACAACATCAACACCACTGCGTTTAAGTGCTTCTAACTCCTCTTTTACAATACCATGTGTACGGACAATCGCTTTATCTCCAGCTTTAAAAGTGGTAAAATCATCAACAAGACCGACTTTAAAATCTTTTTCTAGTCTTTGTATCTCTTTTGAGTTATGAATAAGGGGTCCGTAAGTTGCTGCGTTTGTATTCTCTTCTGCGATTTTAATAGCACGTTTTACACCAAAACAAAACCCATAATTTTCTGCAAGTTCAATTTTCATTCTATTTTTCTCCTGCATCACCAAAAGTAATGTCAATTTTAGTAATCTTTTGTAAAAGCTCAAAAAAGTTAGGAAAAGAGGTATTGATACACTCTAAATCACTTACTTCCATCCCACATTGCAATCCAGCAATAATAAAACTCATAGCAATACGATGGTCTCCATCACTCTCAACCGAGGCAGAATGTAATTCTCCTCCTACTATTTTATAACCATCTTCATACTCATCTACTTCTATGCCGCATGCACGTAATCCCGCTACAACAGTACTAATTCTATCACTCTCTTTTACACGTAACTCTTTTGCATTTTTAACATAACTTTCTCCTTTAGCAGAAGCCATTGCTATACTCAATGCAGGAAGTTCATCTATAAGCCAAGAGATATTATTTTCTACTGTGATACCATGCAGTGGAGCGTATTTAATCTCTATATCACCAACGGGTTCATATTTATCTTCAGTAAGTTTATAAGTAATATTTGCACCCATTTTTTCCAGAACTTTAAATGCTTCAATTCTCGTTGGATTTAATGTAATACCCTCTAAGAGTACATGAGAATCAGGGATAGTAGCTGCAGCCACACCAAAGAAAAATGCACTTGAAGGATCTGCTGGAACACGAATTTTCAAAGGAGAAAGGAGCCCTTGTAATGGTTCTATCGTTGTTGTTAAACCATCAATCTTTAATGATGCACCCATTCCTTGCAACATTCTTTCCGTATGATCCCGTGATTGCTCTGGTTCTGTATATCTACATGTTCCATCAGCATTCAAAGCTGCTAAAAGCATACAAGATTTTACCTGCGCAGAAGCAATGCTACTTGTATAGTCAAAAGCTTTCAATGATGCACCACGAATACTTAAAGGTGCAAGATTTGCTTCGTCTCTTCCATCTATCTTTGCTCCTATACTTCTAAGTGGATCTGTGACCCTTTTCATTGGACGGCGGCGTAAATATTTATCGCCAGTAAGAACAAAATGCCCCTTTGCTGAACTTAAAAGTCCACAAAATAGACGAATACCAGTACCAGAGTTTCCACAATCTAAAATTTCAAAAGGTTCTTGAATCCCATGTGAAACTATTTTTATTACTTTCCCGTCATCTTGAACTTCTGCACCCAAATTTTTAACTATTTCCAAAGAATTGAGCGTATCTTCTGCACGTAGAAAATTTTCTATTTCACTTACACCCTCTGCAAGCATTGCGAACATCACACTTCTATGAGAAATAGATTTATCCGAAGCAATTTCAGATATAGAGAGTGAAAAAGGCTTTGCAGGCGATACAACTACTCTACTCATTAGCGCAATCCAATTCCAAGTTCACTATCGAGTTTTTGTAAAATAGTATCCATAACACTATTTATATCATCTTCTTCAAGTGTTTTTTCATCTGATTGTAACACAAAACGCAAACTCAAACTCATTTTATCTCCAAGCGATTCATCTGCATATCTATCCACCGGATAAAAACGGATAAGATTAGCAATATTTGCCTGACTAATAACATCTTTTACTTTTTCAAAAGCCATATCTTGTGGCATTAAAAGACTTAAATCACGGAATGATGCTTGAAATTTTGAACTCTTTTTTGCTGTTTTAAGTGCAAAAGAGAGTTTTGAAAAATCAACTTCACATACAAATGTGTTATCTAAACCATACTCTTTTTCAACTTCAGGATGCACACGGAAGAGCTCCCCTAAAACAGTTCCATTTTGTATGATTTTTGCTGATTGATACGTATGAGAAAGGGTATGTTTGGTTGTATACTCTTGCAACTCAACCTCACCTATGACATCAGCAATCTTTTGTACAAAAGAGGCAAAATCTACTTTTGCAGGTTTCCCTGTATTTGTAAGATTTTCACTCTCTTTGTCACCACTCAATAAAAATCCCATATGTAAAGATTCCTCACGCAATGGAGAAAAAACAGAGCCTACTTCAAACAAAGAAACTTTTGCATATCCATTTTTCACATTCAAAGAAGCTGCTTTTAAGAGACCTGTTAAAAGTGTTGGACGTAGAGTATCTAAGGTTTGAACAATCGGATTAAGAAGTTCTAACTCCTCTTTGGTTGTTTCAAATCCATATTTTTGCAACACTTTCTTCTCATCAAAAACAAAATGCACAGATTCATAAAAACCACTCTGTGCAGCACGATGTCTATAGAAAGAACGTTTTTTATATTCAAAGTAATTTGCTTCAAGTCTATTTTCTTCTTTCAAAACAAAAGGCTTAGAAGGAATATTATCAATGCCCACCATACGCACAATTTCTTCTATGATGTCTTGTTTATTCACAATATCATGTCTAAACTGTGGCACATGAATAACGAAAACATCTGTAGATGATTTTGAAGTATCAAAACCCAGATTTTTCAATATTTTTGTAATAACAGACTTATTAATATCTGCACCAATAATTGCATCAATTTCTTGCTTTGTAACTGTTACTATTTTTTCTTTAAATGGGTAGATGTATTCTATACTCCCACCATAAGTAGTTGAAGAAGAACAGCTCTCAATCAAATCAATACAGTAAGAGAGTCCACCCTCTAATTCTGGTTCACTTCCACGGGAAGTTCTATAAAAAATAGCATCTGAGTCTATTTTATTCTCAGCCATTTTTTTAGAAATAATATCTGGTGGTATGTAACTCGCTTCTAAAAAAACTGTTTTATTCTCACTCTTTACTTTTGATTCATCATTTTGCTTCACACCAATAATAGATGCAATTTTATTCTCTTTTGAGGTTATACAAGCATACTCTTGTTCATTTTCATTAACAATTACTTTCGCTACACTATCTCTATCCGATGCAAAGAAATCTCTATCATAACCCTGTAAAATAACACCTGTTGCATGGGTTACATAATGGAGTAGAGAATCTATATCTGTTTCTTGCATCTCTTCAATTTGAGCAAGACGTAATTTCATAATGAACGAAAGCTCCAACTCTTTTAATTCAAGGGCTTTATAACGTAAATTTAGAGGTAAATTTTTCTCATGAGCAAGTGAAAGTATGCGTCCAACACCTCTTTTTTCATCATTATCTGTTACAACATACTCTTTTACAGGTCTATCAAACGCAGCACTTAAATCACGCGCAACACCTCTTATACTCAAACAATCGCCTCTATTTGCCGTGAGTTCTATTTCAATCAAATCATCATTTAAAACAGCATTTTCACTTACTTCTTGTCCAAGGGTGTATGCACCTATACTTGCATCAAGTTCCATGATTCCTTTGCCAAGATCAGGAAGACCAATCTCTCCAGCAGAACAAATCATACCATCAGAGTCAATACCTCGAAGTTTTACAGGTTTTATAACAAGCCCTGAAGGCATAACTGCACCAACTGTTGCTACAACGACATCGAGTCCTGCTCTTACATTCGCAGCACCACATACAATTTGACGTACACCAGAGCCTACATCTACTTTACAAACATTGAGTTTATCAGCATCAGGATGTTTCTCACACTCTAAAACTTTTCCAAAAACAATTTTTGCAGGAACTCTATAGTTATGTATTCTATCAACTTCTAAACCAATTGAGTTAAATGTTTTTGCAATATCTTCAGTAGAAATACCGCTCAGATCAATCCACTCTTGCAACCATGTTCTTGTTACTATCATTGAAACTGCTCCAGTAATTTAATATCTCCCTCAAATAGTGAACGAAGATCCCCTATTTGGTGTATCAGCATTGCAAATCTTTCCACTCCTAGTCCAAATGCATAACCACTCACATTTTTATACTTTACTGCTTCAAATACATTTGAATCCACAATACCGCAGCCTAAAACTTCCAACCATCCTGTATGTGAACAGACACGGCATCCCTCTCCTTTACAAAAGACACAAGAGATATCAACCTCCGCAGAAGGTTCTGTAAAAGGGAAAAAAGATGGTCGAAAACGTACATCTACATCACCAAACATATACTTTAAGAAATCTTCTAAAATAAATTTTAAATTTGCAAAAGAGACTTTCCCCTCTTCATCCACCAAAAGACCCTCAACTTGATGAAACATTGGCGTATGCGTCAAATCATAATCTCTACGAAAAACAGCACCTGGAGCTATCATTCTAATAGGAGGCTTACTCTCTAGCATTGTACGGATTTGAACAGGAGAAGTATGCGTACGTAACAGCATTTCATCTTTAAAATAAAATGTATCCTGCATATCACGTGCGGGATGATACTTTGGAAGATTTAAAGCCTCAAAGTTATGAAAGTCATCTTCTACTATTTTTCCTGTTTTTACACTGAAATTCATTGATGAAAAGTACTCTACAATTCTATCCATCGTCTCCATTACAGGATGGAGTGCTCCAGCTGTACTCTTGGTTGAGTAAAGAGAAACATCAATCGCTTCTGCTTTCATCGCCTCTTGAAGAGCCTGCGTTTGTAAGACAATCTTTTTCGCAGTATATTCATTCATAAGGTCTTGTTTATGTTTGTTTAATTCTTTAGCAAATGCGCCTTTTTGCTCATTTGGAACATCTTTCATTTTTGCAAACTCTGCTGCAAGAACACCTTTTTTTCCAAATACAGCTATGCGTATCTCTTCTAAAGCATCGACAGAATCTGCCGTTTCTATTTTATCGTACCACTCTTTCAATTGAGAGTCTCCATAATTATAAAATTTTAAAAGGATTATAGCAAAATTAATTTATACAGAGCTTCATTAAAAATAGAGTTATGATATAATAAAAGAAAAAAAGGAGCCCTATGTGCCTGTTTTGTAAAATTGTAAATAAAGAGATCCCTGCAAATATAGAGCTTGAAAATGAAAATTTTTTAGCTTTTCATGATATTAATCCAAAAGCACCTGTCCATATTTTAGCTATTCCTAAAATTCATGTTGATAGTTTTAATGAAGTAACACCAGAGAGTATGGCTGGTATGACAAGCTTTATACAAGAAGTTGCAAAAAAAGTAAATATTGATAAAGACGGTTATAGAGTTATTACAAATGTAGGAGAGAATGGAGGGCAAGAAGTAAAGCATCTTCACTTTCACATTCTTGGTGGTGCAAAATTGAAATGGGGACACTTTACAGATGCCGACCCAAAAGATTATTTATAGCAACTAGAGTTTTTCTCTAGCTGCAACAAGCATCAATCTCACCAAGATCGATTGCAGTTCCTCCGCCACTTATGATTTTTTCATTTTCACGTATAAGCTTACCATTATGTGTTACAGAATAAGAAATTTCTGTAGTATCACGAATAGTATTAATTGTCGAACAGTATGTTTCAATGGAAGCCGCAACCCAACGGGCAGCCTGCAGATCATCGCCATCTGAATTAAATGTATATTCTAAAAAGAGTTTTGTAAATTTTCTGGGATGATCTTCTGCACGTGTTGCATCACCACTCACTTCTAAGTCCGTAACACTAAAACCTTGATTTTTTGGCAACAACACAATATCAGTTGCACTACATGTAATAATACCTGAGAGGAAATACTCTACAGGTGAAATTGTTGGACAATCAATAATAAAACTAGATTTTTCGGTTTTTGCTTCAAATTTCATAGCTTCTTTATGTGTAACAGTAACTTTCATTTTTATCCTTGTATATAATTTTTAAAATATTCTAATTGTTCTTTTGTGCGTTGTGTTGCAGTTCCACCTTGCGATGTTCTTGCATTCATTGAGTGACGAAGCCCCAAGTACTCCATTACATCTTCTTGGATTCTTTCATCAATTTCATGAAGATCTTTATAGTCCATTTTAGAAAGATCAATTCCAAGTTCTTCACCTTTTGCTACTGCACGTCCTGTAATAAAATGAGCCTCACGGAATGGAATATTGCATTTTTCAACCAGATAATCTGCCAAATCTGTAGCACTTAAATGTCCAATTGCACATGCTTTTTCCATATTCTTTGCTTTTACCTGCATTGTCTTAATGGCTTCTCTTAAAATTTCTAAAGAAATTTCAGCTGTTTCAACAGCATCAAAAACGCCCTCTTTATCCTCTTGTGTATCTTTATTGTACGCTAAAGGAAGTCCTTTCATTACAGTTAAAAGCCCAACTAATGCACCATAAACACGACCTGTCTTTCCACGTAACAGTTCTGGGACATCAGGATTTTTCTTTTGTGGCATAATAGAACTTCCTGTAGAATATTCATCACTGAGTTCAATAAAACCAAATTCATACGATGACCACATAACAAGCTCTTCACTTAGACGTGATATATGCATCATCATAGTAGAGATATTAAATAAAATCTCTAATGCAAAATCTCTATCACTTACCGTATCAAGACAATTGACACTCACACTTTCAAAACCTAATAAATCTGCAGAGTATTCTCTATCAATATTATGGGGAGTCCCCGCAAGTGCTGCACATCCTAAAGGAGAGATATTGTTGCGTTTATAAGAACTTTCAAAACGTTCAATATCACGCTTGAACATTGCTAAATATGCTCCTAAGTGAAATCCAAAGTTTATAGGTTGTGCATGTTGTAAATGTGTCATTCCTGGAAGTAAAGTATTTTTATGTTTGTCTGCAACATGGTGGATCTCTTTCATAAGAAGTTTCACCAAAGCAGCAATTTCTAAATTTTTACGCAGTACATAACGGCGAAAATCAACGGCAACCTGATCATTTCTACTTCTAGCAGTGTGGAGTTTTTTTCCACTCTCACCAATAATTTGTGTTAAACGTTTTTCAATGGCCATATGCAGATCTTCATCAGAAATCTTCCACTCAAATGTGCCTGATTCTATTTCATTTTTTACCTGCTCAAGCCCTTTTTGAATCTCTTGCAACTCTTGATCATTTAATATCCCCTGCTTATGAAGCATTTGGGCATGAGCCAAAGAACCTTCTATATCTTCACGATACAATTTTCTATCGTACATTATAGATGCATTAAATTGATCTAAAAGATTTGAAGCAGAAGCCGAAAAACGGCCTGACCACATTTTTTCCATTATAGTTCCTTTGGTTATATAAATATTATAAAGTTTGGTATTTTATCTAAAAAAGAGCTATTTTACAAAGAAAATATTAGTTACAAGCAGGGACATTCCCACTATCTTTTGCATATTCAATAAGAAACTGTTTGAGATGTTTTGCTTTTCTAGTATAACGTCTGCTTTTAAAATATTTCCATGATTTTTTTGCTTTTTTGCTTTCTAAATGAAGTTCGGCAAGAGGTTTGCCTTTTTTCTTCATAAGCTTCTTCCACTCTTTCATAGTATGCTCTGCAATAAAATTTTGTCCATCTTTATGACACTTAAGACACTTCTTAATAAAAACACGCTGCCCTTTATAAATAGCAGCATCAGAAGATGATAAAAAAACAATGGAAATTGCAAAAATTACTAAAAAAAATTTATTCATGAAACCAGCCTTATAAAAATCTTATTTCATATTACTGTAGAAATAATTATACTTGGCTTACATCACAGAGTTTTGATAAAAAACTATTTACATTTCTTATATTTGAAACTTATTGGAAAGTTTATCATCAAAATTCCAGACACCTTTTTGCTGCAAGCGTTCAATTACTTTTACACTACAATCAACATCATCAGGCCATTCTCTTGTAAAACCATCAAGTTGTGTTTTATTTGTTCCATCAACACCAACCATGAGACCTGAAATATATACATCCCGTAAAGCATCCATATTATTTGTCACGCGCCAAACAAGCATATAAGAGTTACGTACATCATTTTTCTCTGCATCAACAAAAACAACAACCCTTAAATGCGGACTCAATTCCACTAATGCATCAAAATACTCTCTTGCATTTTTTGTTTTATGAAGACTAATAACCGTAATAGGATTATTAGTTCTCCTCATAAATTGATGTAAATCTACTACATCAGGAAGTATCGCTTGCACTCTTTTAAGAAGTTCTGCATCACCTAGAAGTTGAGGAGGTTCTACTTTGTTGGCTCCTGTTGCATCAATTCCAAGTTTGCCACCTACTAAACTCTCAGGAGAAGAGTGGTCAAGCGCGTCTAAAATCCCTTCTGTAATAAACATTGATTTTGGTGTAAATCTGTTGAGAACATAGGTTGCAAATGATTCATAGTTTTCGAGTTTTGGTGCCTTTTCATCCACAAAAATTGCATGTTTTACAAAACTCATCTGACCTGCTCCCCAAAAAGCATGCATAAATTGTTTTGCATGCCCTTTATAAAGCGGTTGCATCTTTGCTAAAATCAAATTATGAAAACCTGCATTCTCAGGCATATGATAATCAAGTAGATCAGGAGTAGTCGTTTTTAAAAGTGGAAAAAATATTTTCCCTGTTGCCCAACCCATATATTTATCTTCTAAAGGTGGTTTTCCAACAACAGTTGCCAAAAACGTTCGCTCCCTTTTCATTGTCATTGCACTTACTTCAAGTACAGGGTATGGCTCTTCTAGTGTGTAATAACCAGTATGATCACCAAAAGGACCCTCTATTTTCATCTGAGTCGGATCCACCCATCCTTCAATAACATAATCCACATCTTTTGGAATATACAAAGGTGTTGTAATTGATTTTACGAGCTGTGCAGGCGTTTTTGTAATAAGTCCATACATAAGAAGTTCATTTACACCATAAGGAAGTGGTGCTGTAGCACACCAGGTATAAAGAGGATTTCCTCCAATTGCAATACTCACTGGCATCTTTTTTCCAGCCTTTTGATACTGGTCAAAAAAATGTGAAGAGTCTTTATGAATCTGCCAATGCATCCCTAAATGATTTTTATCATAGACCTGAAGTCTATACATTCCAAGATTCACCATCTCCCCATCTAAACTTTGCGTATAGACCTGTCCCATTGTTATGAACGGGCCACCATCTTGTTCCCATGTTGTTAAAACAGGAAGTTTATAAAGATCAATCTCATCTTCTAAATATTGTATGGCCTGACACTCACCTTTGCCTTTTAATCGTTTGGGAAAAATATTTTTCAAAGAGAAAAGTTCACTCGCCATAGAAATTTTTTCAAAAACTCCTGCCGGTGGTTTCATGTGTAGCAGTTTTGTAATTTCATCCGCAACAGATTCAATTGTTCTGCCAAAAAGCAGTTCACAACGTCTATAAGAACCAAAAACATTCATAAGAACAGGCTCATCAAATTTTTTTCCACTTTTTGCATCAATGACATTAGTAAAAAGAAGTGCCTTTCCACCATTTTCTTTTTTCACCTCTACATAGGCTAAATGGGGAATTTCTAAGTAAATATCTAAAGCTTCTTCTATGACTGTGAGTTCATCACTCTTTTTTAAAAGCTCAATTGTCTTTTTCATGACTAAAGCCTTTGTGGCATTTCATCTTTAAATGCTGCTTCTTGCGCTGCGTTTAAAAGTTCTAATGCTCCATTTTGAATCATATCTTCTGCTATTGTTGTACCCAAGCCTTCTGCTTTATCTACATTTACTACAACTCTCTCTTGCATAATATTCGTTCCATCAGCAAATCCAAGCATCACCCTAAAGGTAATCGCATCTGCATTAAGTACTGCGTTACATGCAACAGGAGCAGAGCACCCTGCTCCAATTTTAGAGATAAATTCTCGCTCAATCTGTGTACAGATAAATGTATTTTCATCATTGAGACTTTTTGCTATTTCACGTACTTTTTCGTCATTACTAATAATTTCAATTCCCAATGCAGCCTGCCCCATTGGTGGAATCATCATATCAAGAGAGAGCTTTTGTGTGAAAGGAATATCTTTTAAAAGATCAAGTCTTTGCAGTCCAATCCATGCTAAAATAATAGCATCATACTGTCCCTCTTTTAATTTTCTCAAACGTGTATTTACATTCCCACGCAAATCTTTTACCTGTAAATCTGGACGTTTTTGTAACAATTGCATACGTCTTCGTAAACTTGTTGTTCCAACAATTGCACCTTCTGGAAGATCTTCTAGTCTTGCATAATTATGCGATAAAAAGACATCACTCTGATCTTGACGTTGTGTTACAGCGGCAAGTTCTAAACCCTCAGGCATATAAGTTGGTACATCTTTCAAACTATGGACTGCAAGTTGCGCATTTCCGGCAAGCATCTCATCTTCAAGTTCTTTTGTAAAATGTCCTTTTCCACCTATAAGTGCAAGAGGTTTATCTAAAACTTTATCACCATTACTTACAATTTTATTCAGTACTACTTCAATATCAGGATACTCTTTTTCAATGCGTTCTTTTACATGATACGCCTGCCATAGAGCCAAATCAGATACGCGGGTTGCAATTGTCAGTTTCTTCATTATTTCACTTTTAAATATTTTTTCTTTGTTATATCTATTTTACCATCCAAATAAACAGTTGGTGTTCCTGCAATCATCAAATTACGAGCCACTTCCACATCTGCTTTTGTATGTTGTAAAACATCAGGAGCATTAATATCTGCTAGCGTAACATGAGTACCTTCTACTTTGTTAAACGCAGCAAGAATTTTTTGAGGATCTTTTTCTCTTGGATTTATATTTACAGTATAGAGTCGTAAAACAACATCTTTAACACCTTGCTTTTCTGCAACAGCTGCTGCTTTTACGAGTACTGCAGAGGCAGGATGTAAACGAAGTAATGGAAAGTGGTAGTAATAAACTGCAAATTTTTCAGGCTCTTTTTTCAAGTTTTTTAAAGCTCCCGGTACAAACCCTTTACAAAACGGGCACAATGGATCTGAGAAAATCACGATTTTATGCTTTGCATCTTTATTGCCATAAATAAGATTTTCATCTCTATAATAACTCTCTTTAAATTTCGGTTTTACTGTTTCTTGGTAATTTTGTCCTGTCTTTAAATTTATCAAATCTTTTGTAATGGCTACACCATTTGAAAACCATATCATTTTTTGGCGTATAAGATCTTTTGGTTTTGCTTTAAGTGTTGCATTTACATCTACTATGTATGCACTCCATCCCTTTACATCTTTTAAAGGAACAACACTATCTACACTTACATCAACACTTTTTAAACGTGAGTTTAAACTAAATTGATCTTCTAAAAAATCTTCTACATTTTCACCTACATTTTGCGCATGCAAAAAACTACTTGTGAGTAGAGCTGTCGCTAATAATTTCCACATCAATGACATCTGAATCCTTTTGTTTATCTAATTTTTCATCATACGATGAAGTGTTACATTTTCCTGATTTTACACTATAACGATTAACAATCATACTCGTTATCACACTAAATTGTAATAAGGCGCCTATAATATCTGTTAAAAAACCTGGAAGAATCAATAAAATTGCTCCAATAAGTGTAAAAAGATTTAACCGTTGGAACTCTTGTAAGTCAATGCAACTTAAAGAGACAGCACGCATGTTTTCTACAAGTGTCTGTCTAAAATTTACTAAAATAGAAATACCTATAAACGCAGTCAATAGTATTTCAAAAAATGTAGCAAGCCCACCTATGGCAGAAGCAATATTCACAGAGACTAAGACCTCTAAAAAAAGATATGCTAAAAAGTACAACATCTACACAAGATCCATAAGTGTTTTGAAAATATCTTCAACCTTCACTGCTCTTTTCTCTTTTGTTGCTCTGTCAAAAATCTGTACTTCACCATTTACAAGCTCTTTTCCGATGATAACCGTATATGGAAAACCAATAAGTTCTGCGTCTTTCATTTTAAAACCAAAACGCTCCTTTCTATCATCAAGCATTACTTCAACACCATTGTCTTGTAACTCTGCATAGAGCTTTTCGCCAAGTGATACCTGCGCTTCATCTTTTATATTACTAATCATAATATTTACAAGGTAAGGTGCTGTTGCTTTTGTCCAGATACATCCATTTTCATCATGATGTTGTTCAATAACAGAAGCAACTAAACGCGAAACACCCATTCCATATGTTCCCATTATAAAAGGTTGCGCTTTGCCGTTTTCATCTAAAAACTCTGCTTTTAAAGGTTTTGAGTATGTTGTTCCCAATTTAAAAATATGTCCAACTTCAATCCCTTTTGTAAAAGAGAGTTCACCATCACAGTATGGACAAATATCACCCTCATTTACTTCTGCAATATCAGCAAAGTAGGCAACATCACTTAAAACGCCCAAATCCACACCAACAAAATGGTAATCTTTTTCATTTGCGCCACAAATGAGATTTTTTGCATCTTTTAAATCGCTGTCTATCACATGTTTTGCTTTTACCTGATCAAGTGGTCCTATAAATCCGGGAACCAGCCCTATTTCACTAAGTTCTTCTTCTGTTACATCAACAATATCAAGTCCTTCAGCAGCATTGAGTGCTTTTACCTCTTGAAGATTATCGCATCCACGTACAAAGAAAAGGACAATTTCACTTGCATCTTCATAAACAACCCTTTTTGCAACACATTTTACAGTATAGTAAGGGTCCACTTTAAAAAACTCTGCAAGCTCTTCAATTGTCTTCGTATCGGGTGTTAAAAATTTATTAAAATCTGCTTCAGGCGCTTCTGCAACTTCCTTACGAGCACTGCGTTTAGCAGCTTCAATATTTGCTCCATATTCACATTTTGAACAAACAGCAATGGTATCTTCACCACTCTCTGCAAGCACCATAATCTCTTTGGAGCCACTTCCACCAATAGCACCACTATCAGCTTCAACCACTCTAAAATCAAGTCCTAAACGGGTGAGTATTTTTTTATATGCGGCTTCCATTGCATCAAATTCTCTGTCAAGATCTTCTGTCGTTGCATGAAAAGAGTAGCCATCTTTCATAATAAACTCGCGACCACGCATCAAACCAAAACGAGGACGTGCTTCATCACGGAATTTTGTCTTTATCTGGTAGAGATTTAAAGGAAGATTTTTATACGATGTTACACGGTTACGCACAACATCAACCATCATCTCTTCATGTGTCGGTCCTAAAACAAAAAGATTGTTTTTTCTATCTTTAAATCGTAACAACTCTTTACCAAATTTTTCAATTCTTCCACTTTCAGCCCATAAATCAGCGGGTGTTACAAAAGAGAGCTCTACCTCTTGGGCACCTACTTTTGTCATCTCTTCATTAATGATATTTTCTATTTTTTTAATCACCCTTTTTGCTAAAGGAAGATAGTTATACAGTCCTGCGGCAACCTGTGTTATAAAACCTGCACGTGATAAAAAAATATGACTCGGTAATTGTGCATCTGAAGGTGCTTCTTTGCTTGTTGGAATAAATGCTCTACTTCTTCTCAAACTCTAATCCTTTTCTATATGATGTTTGTATTGGTCTGGTATGTTATCGTTCGCATCGTTAATAATATACTGCATAGCTCCGGTAACAGTATCACTTTTTGCCTCATGAGAAGCTTCACGCATTTTTTTTGTCATGTCATGTAAAAAACGTTTCATAGCCTGTTGTGCCATTTTATTTGCTTCGTATTCACACTCTTTTGGAATAAAACCTTTTTTCAAAGCACGCTGCATCTCAATATCTACTGCTTCGTTTGCTTTAAGATAAATTTCCTTAATCAGAGGCTCAACATTGAGTGCATCTAGCCACTCAAAAAACTCAACAACACTCCGTCCTACAATGCCATGCGCCTGACGAACATACTGTTCTCTCTCTGCCCTGTTTGCATCAACAATATTTTTAATATCATCTACTACAAATATATCTATATCATCTCTCTCACTTATCTCTATATCACGAGGAATTGCTAAGTCAAACCAAAAGCGCTTAAACGCAGTCGCCTCTACCAAATCATTGGTAATTATAGGATATGGTGCACTTGTGGCAGTAAAAATAATATCAAACTCATTAATCGCTTTATCTAGGCTACCAAAATCATACACTTGTGCATTACATTCTTCAGCAAGTCTTTTGGCTTTACCTTTTGTGCGGTTAGTAATGTAAGTTTCAACCCCATCAGAGATAAGATGTTTTGCACATATCTCACTCATTTCACCCACACCAATGACAAGTGCTTTTTTGTTTTGTAAATCCTCTACTTTTGCTTTTATTTGACTAATGGCAACTGAGGCAACAGAGACTGGCTTTGAAGATATATCTGTATGGTTTCTCACTTTTGCCGCACATTTAAAGGCATGACTCATAGCACGTGAGAGTTTTTTCCCACAAAAACCCCTCTCTTGTGAAAAACGGTAGGCGTCTTTGAGCTGTCCGGCTATTTGTGTTTCACCCACAACCATGGAGTCAATAGAACTAGCCACCGCAAAAAGATGGTGAATCGCACTACTGTCATCTACGATTTCAGCAGTTTGCTTAATAAACTCCGCAGAGAGTCCACCTTTGAATGTAAGCAGTGTCATAATGTGTGCAAGAGCCTCATCTATTTCACTACAGCAAACATAAATCTCCATTCTATTACATGTTGCAAGCAGCATTGCTTCACTAATGACTGATGATTGGACAAGCCTTTTTAGACAGCCTTCTTTCTCTTCATCTGTATAGGTAAATTTTTCTCTTAAGGCTATATCACTATTTTTATGTGAAAGACTTACTATTAAATAATGCATTATTTACTTCTTTGTATCATAGTATTTAAAATATTAACCAACTCTGCATCATCAGCTACTGCTTCTTTTGCTTCATCTGAAAGTCTGCGTGCTACATCAAAAGCTTTTTCTATGCTTTTATGCTCTTGCATTTTTGAAACTATCCACTGCGTTTCATCTGCACTTATTTTCTTTGCATGCGATGCGATCAGTCTCTTTTTATCTTCTTCATTTAATGATTCATAAAGATATATATATGGAAGTGTGCATTTACCCTCTACAAAATCATTCATAGCAGGCTTACCGAGAGTCTTTTCATCAGCTGTAATATCTAAAATATCATCAATAATTTGAAAAGAGAGTCCAAGATTTCGTCCATACAGCGCATACTTTTGTGCATCTTTTTGTGCAAGTAAGGCACTCGCTTTTGCAGCTGCTTCAATGAGTGTCGCTGTTTTAAGGTAGAGCATATCCAAGTAAGCTTTTTCATCGCTATTAAATGACTCTGCCATTGCAACATCCATCATTTCACCTTTTGAAAGGGCTGTGACAGAAGATGCTATGGTTTGTGCTATTTCCTTGTCAAACGCAACAAGTTCTGTAAATGCTTTTGAATATAAAATATCTCCAAGCATTACAGCTATTTTACTTCCATCCGTTGCGTTTACAGAGGCAACACCACGACGTGTATCAGCATCATCTATTACATCATCATGGAGTAAAGAAGCTGCATGAATAAGTTCAACAATTGCAGCAAGAAGAGGAGCATATTTTTGCTCTGGGGCAATTTTCAGTATTAATTTTGCACGGAGGCGTTTTCCACCGCTTAACGTTCCAAAAAGTCTTTCAACCTCATCATAGTCACACTCTTTTATAAGTCTCAGTATCTCTTGTTCTACTCTTTGCATATATCTCGTCTTTTATTTGTTTTTCAAAAATCGCCATGTTATTTCCTTCTCTTTGTCATACAAAAAGAGCTGGAAAACAGCTTTATTTTTTTGAACATCAAACTTTTTAAATTTAAGCAGCATATAGGGCGCTTCATAGTAACGCATACCCTTTGTCACTAAATGTACTTTTACACTCTGGTTTTTACCATTCAAATATAAAATATTTTGAGCAACAATTTTATCATATCTACGATGAATAACCAATCCATCATTTATATACAAAGTCCACCTAAATGTAAAAAGTTTTTCTATTCCCGCGTATTTTACAAGAATTTTCTTTTGCTCATCCTTTTTTAATGCAATTTCTTTACTAAAAGCAAAATTACTTGCATAAACAGCACTATTGAAAAACAATAGTACTGCCACAAACTGTAAAAAACGCTTCAAAGATTATTCGCTTTGAGAAAGAACAGCACCCATAAGTTCAACATAAAGACTTTTTGCTTTTGCATTTGCCTCATCTAAATGTGTAGCTCTATAACTCTCTATAGCATTGTCAATATCTCCACCAATCTTCTCTTCAAGCATAAGTTCCATTACAGCAACTTTTTCAATGAAATTTTCAAGTTCCTGTCGTACGATATCATTATTTGCGTTAAACACTACATCCATAAACTTTGATCGTGGAGAACCTCCAAAAATATCATCTTCATCTTCAAATAAAGCAGCATAGCCCATAGTAAACCTCTTTTTAATATATTTATCCCGCAATTATATCAATTTTTACTTAACCACTCTTTCTTTAAGTGCCTGACAAGAATAAATGACATATTTAACAACATACAAAGGATTTAGTTTCAAGGCGAACTTTTGTTAGCGATACTGGTATCGTTAACGGAAGTTCAACG